>NZ_CBAROL010000005.1:0-99116 GCF_964779595.1 Methyloglobulus sp. | reverse complement strand
TGATTACGAATCAGTTGCTCTACCAACTGAGCTACATCGGCTTAATATTTTAAAAACTTGGAAACACCCAGAAACATAATTTGGGATTTCATGCGTTATCCAAATAAACTTTGGATTGAAATACCTGAAATCTTTTGTACAAATACATTCTGGAATGTTGTCAATAATCACATCTCCGTTTGTTGCGCTATTTCTTCATACCGCATTTATCTCGATTTGTTTATCAAAACCCTCAGCCAACCATTTGTTCAATAAACCTCAATGCACCCACCAAAGCTACATCTGGATTTATGCAGGTCTTTACGGGGATATTCTCCAAAACGACCTTGATACGTCCCTTATTAAGAAAGCCCTTCGTGAATTCGCCATTTTTTAATACCGGCAAAATTTTTCCGGCAATGCCTCCTGCTAAATAAACACCTGCATTAGGTAAGCATTTTAGGGCAAGATTGCCCGATTCTGCCCCGTATATTCTGCAAAATAGGTTTACTGCTTCGACACAAAGTTTATCATTGCCTTCAACGCCAGCCATACCGATGACTGCTGCCGGATCATTTGTTAGCATTTGATTTTCCGTGCTTACATTGACGGGAGCAAACTGTATCTGTTTTAAGTAATCGTAAATGTTGATTAAGCCATGCCCCGATAGCAATCTTTCATAGCTGACGTGCCCATCATACTTTTGCATCAGGTAGTTTAATAAGCCTATTTGCTGTTGATCGGTTGCCGCAAAATCAGCATGTCCGCCTTCGGTGGCAATCACTCGATGAGCCGTGCCATCCCATATCATCAGGGCTTCGCCTAGACCTGTACCGGCTGCAATTACCGCAATATTTCCCGCTTGTGATTGCACGGCATTTGGGTTCAGTTCTACAAAATCGGCTTCGGACAATGCTAACAAGCCCCATGCTGTTGCTTCTAAATCATTTAATAGCCAAACATTAGGGGCATGTACAGATCGACTTATTTGGTCTCGACTTAGTATCCAGGGCAAATTTGTCGCCACACAATCACCATCAACGATGGGTCCTGCAACACCGATACAGACTGAAGATATTGCTGCATCAACATCCAATAAAAAGGATGCTAGCAACTCGGTAAAAGTTTTATAGTCGGCACTGGCATACAGTGTTTTTTTCGCGCAAACCCAGCCGCTGCCAGATGACGTGAACAACGCAAGAATGGTTTTGGTGCCACCAACATCACCCACAAGAAGCATTACTCAGCCTTATAGTTGTTAAATACTTGGTGCTGATTTTTTTTATCGAAACTAATCACTTGATAGGCATCTTTTTTGCCGCCCATTTCCATACCTGGCGTACCATTCGGCATACCTGGAACGGTTATGCCGACAACGTCAGGTTTGTTTTTCAAAAGTGTCCTGATGTCGTTCGCGGGTACATGCCCTTCAATGACATAGCCGTTAACGAGTGCGGTATGGCATGAGGCTAGTTCTTGGGTGACACCGTATTTATTTTTTATGGCCTGAACATCGTCTGAAACAACATCTTTCACGTTGAAATTGTTTTGTTTCAGATGTTCCACCCACTTTCCGCAGCAGCTGCAGGTTGGGCTTCTGTTCACCACGATGTCTATCTTTTCCTCAGCTTGTGCAGCTTCAGCCCAAGCTAAACCAGCACTAAACAGTAATGCAATGGCTAGAAAATGTTTCACTTTTTTCATAATCAACACTCCTCTATTCTTATTTCACCTTATCAGAACCGATGATACGCCGGACTGTGTTGGTGGACAGCATCCACCATCGCTTTCACATGGTCGGGATTGATGTCCGGCAAGATGCCGTGCCCCAGATTGAACACATGCCCTGAACCTTGACCATATTTTTCCAAGATAGTTTTTACCTTCTCAACAATATAATCGGGTTGTGCATACAACGTCACCGGATCCATATTGCCTTGCAGGGCAACTTTATCGCCCACTCTGGCACGGGCTAATTGAATATCCGTTTGCCAATCCAGACCTAGTGCATCATAACCTGCATCAATCATGGTCTCCAGCCATTGTCCACCGCCTTTTGTGAACAGGATGGTGGGGATTTTATGTTCGCCCGTACCTGTATTCAACAGGGATCGCACTTGTTTTGCGTAATATAAGGAAAATTCCGCATAATCTTCGGACGTTAACATACCGCCCCAAGTATCAAACAGCATGACGGCTTGTGCGCCAGCCGCAATTTGCGCGTTCAAATACACCGCCACCGATTGCGCCAGCTTATCCAACATGATGTGCATGTGCTTAGGCTGCTCGTACATTAAACCCTTGGCTTTTTGGAAGCTTTTGCTGCCGCCGCCTTCAATCATGTAGGTTGCCAATGTCCACGGGCTACCAGAGAATCCGATCAACGGTACGCTACCCTGTAATTCTTTTCTAATTAGGCGAACAGCATCGACTACGTAACGTAATTCAATCTCAGGGTCTGGAATAGGAAGTTTGTTGATGTCGGCAACCGTCCTTACCGGATTCTTGAATTTTGGTCCTTCACCTTCGGTGAAATAAAGCCCTAAACCCATCGCGTCGGGAATAGTCAAAATATCGGAAAACAGTATTGCGGCATCAAAATCAAAGCGACGCAAGGGTTGCAGGGTGACTTCGCAGGCCAATTCTGGATTCGTACACAGCTTAAGAAAACTTCCGGCCTGCTCTCTGATTGCCCTGTATTCTGGCAAATATCTTCCAGCCTGGCGCATCATCCAGATTGGCGTGTATTCTACCGGTTGCTTCAACAGCGCACGGATGAACGTATTATTTTTTAGCGTTGTCATTTCTATTCGACCGTATCAGTTTGAATTTGCGTTGTAGCGTTCATTTCCCCTTGAACTGCACTTATCTTGCGTGACCAAGTTTTTTGTAATTCTTTAGGCAAGTTTTTACTTTCTACATTTGCTTGTTCAGAGCTGATAAACGAGCCATAAAGCAAAATAAACCGGTCTCTACCCTTCTTAGTTTTCGTCTTAAGATACTTTAAGTTCTGCCCTAATTCCTGATGTCTTTGCATCACTTCGATAAGGGTTTGCTCGTTTGACAATACCATCAGTTGTAAGGTGATATTTTCAACAGGCTGCTCCATTAACCATTGTCCACCTTCATCCAAAGGCAAAGGCATAGGTATGGCTATGGGTGCTTGATCTGTTGCCGTGACTGGCTCGGTTGCTTGCGGAGTATTTGCTGGCTGACTAGGATTTTCTTTCACTTGAGCAGCAATAGGTGCTTGCTGTAAATGGGATTCATCACGCTTTAAGCCCTCTTCAATCATCGCATGACTGTGCGAATCATTGATGACATCATTTCTGGTTTCCCCCGAAATGCTGGCATTTGATGTTTCGGTTGATTGCTGCGCTGGTGGCGGCATGGACGTTTCTGACGATTGATTCTCAGCTTGAGCTTGATTAACTTGAGCTGCTTGTGTCGATGTCGTCAATGCTTGCTGAATTTCCTCACTATTTTGCTGCTTAGTTTCAGCAATCGCTACCTTTGCAGCAACTATTTTCGGTCTGGAACTCCACCACTGCACACCTAACGCAACAAAAATCAAGCCGATAACGGCATAAATGAGGATGGCCTTGGAATAGTCGACTTTATTGTGGCTATCGTCTTTGGGCAACTGGGCAAGTATATTACCCGGTATGCCATGAGTTTCACGATAAAGTGTTGCCACCATGCTTTCATTGATGGCGCTGAACTGAATCCTTGGTCTGTGCAATGTCGATAAATACTCCAAATATTCACCACATTGTTTTTCTGATAGCGGCGGAATTTCTATTTGATAGCAATCTTCGATAGCAGGGTCAGTGCCGTTTTTTAAATAGAGTTCGCTGTGTGTCAGGGCAAAAATAACCCGTAAAATAGGCTTTCCGTCGGTAAATGAAAGGATTTTTTCAATCAAACCTGGAGCCAGATTGCCTGCATCATCAACCACCAGCACAACGCGCATATTCCAGCCAGCCATTCTGTCAAAGATGTTAGGTAACGGCTGGGGCTTAAGATCAGGCATATTCTGCGATATTTTTTCGCCTATCAATGTCTGAATTTTTTCAAGCGTGACTTGGCTGTCAGCCTGCACCCAACAAAATATCCAGGATTCTATTGTGGTTTCCTGAAAACCCTTAAGCAACAGGGTTTTACCGATACCTTCTGGGCCGCAAACAACAATCGCATGAGCCAAGTTAGCAACGAGATGATGTAACAGATCAAGCTTTTCGGTGCGTTCTCTGCTTATCAAGGGATACGCTAAAACGGAATGCTTTTTTTGAGTGTTCAATGGCGTTTTCACGGGATATTGGTAATCAACTTCTATAGGATGCTAATGTTGTGTGTAACAACTTTTCATCAACGCCCACGGGTAAGGTCGCTAGCCCTATGGCTTTTAGCAAAATTAGCCTGATGTCACCATCGACATTTTTCTTGTCTACTGACATAAATTTTATGAATTGCTCAGGACTTAGTGCATTGGGCGGATAAACTGGAAGCTTGGCTCTTTTGAAAAGAACAATAA
Source organism: Methyloglobulus sp. (assembly GCF_964779595.1). NCBI lineage: Bacteria > Pseudomonadati > Pseudomonadota > Gammaproteobacteria > Methylococcales > Methylococcaceae > Methyloglobulus > Methyloglobulus sp. The sequence goes on along the minus strand of NZ_CBAROL010000005.1, from coordinate 94,603 downwards.
TCCTTTCGACATCGCTATCATTTAACCAACCTTTGCGTCTGGAAAGATCCGCTGCCTGACACGTACCAATGGCAACCGCTTCGCCGTGCAAGTATTCGCCATAACCCAACCCTGTTTCGATAGCATGACCAAAGGTATGGCCTAAATTCAACGTTGCCCGAACACCTGATTCAGTCTCATCTTCGGCAACGACCTCGGCCTTATTGATGCAAGAACGCTCTATAGCGAAAGCCAAGGCTTGCTTATCCCTTGCCAATAAAGCATCCATATTGTCTTCCAGCCAACCAAAAAACTCAGCATCCCTAATCAGGCCATATTTAATCACTTCGGCAAGACCTGCGGACAATTGGCGATCATCAAGGGAATCCAGGACATCAGTATCAGCGATAACACATTGCGGCTGGTAAAATGCGCCAATCATATTCTTGCCCAGGGGATGATTGACCCCCGTTTTCCCACCTACGGACGAATCGACTTGCGCCAGCAATGTCGTCGGAATTTGGATGAAGGGAATGCCACGCTGGTAACAAGCTGCCGCAAAACCGCCCATATCGCCAATAACACCACCACCCAAGGCGATTACCGTCGCACTACGACCAAATTTGTTTGCCAATAAGGTATCAAATATTTGAGTAAGTACATCAAGGGATTTGTGTTGCTCACCATCTGGCAGGATTACTTGAGCGACTTCGTAAGCCTTAAGCTGCTCTAAAACCGTACCCAAATATAAAGCCGCGACTTTTTCGTTGGTCACCACCATGACCTGCTTGGCTTTAATGTGCTTAATATAAAGCTCCGTTTGATCTAACAAGCCACAACCTATGTATATAGGGTAGCGACGATCACCTAGCTCTACTTGTAGTGTGTTCATGCCTTATTGGTTGGGATGATTGACCGCGTTGTATTCTTCAAGAATGCGGTTAACGACCGTTTTACTTTTATGAATGCCGGTATCTATCTTGAAATCAGAACAAGCTAAGTACAAAGGCTGACGTTGTTCAAATAGCAGTTGTAAGCGTTCTTTGGGATTATCCGTCTTTAATAATGGGCGTTGAGTATCACGGCGGGTACGTTCTAAAATTCTTTCCACAGAGCATTGCAAATAAACAACATAGCCATTGTCTTTGAGTACCTTACGGTTTTCTTCACGCAAGATAGCACCGCCGCCAGTGGCAAGCACGATGCCTTTTATCTGGGTCAGTTTCTGGATCATTTTCTGCTCACGATCCCTAAAGCCCTCCTCGCCTTCAAATTCGAAGATGGTTGGAATATCAACCCCAGTACTTTCTTCAACAGCCTTGTCACTGTCATAAAACGGCATCGACAGGGATTTTGCCAATTGCCTGCCTATGGTGGTCTTACCAGCCCCCATAAGGCCTATTAAATAAATGTTCTCCAATGTCATCCAGTGCTGTATTTCAACGCATTAAAAAGGGGGCATTATGCCCCCTTTTTGCCCTAAGTTGAAGCGGTCAGTTTGTCGCCACGTTATCTTTGACAATTTTTGGCGTGACAAAAATCAACAATTCAGTTTTGTTATCCAATTTACTATTTCTTTTAAACAAGAACCCAACGCCAGGCAAATCACCAAAAAATGGCACTTTATTCGTTTGATTATCAATGGTTTCCTGAAAGGCACCACCTAAAACGACTGTTTCGCCGTCCATAACATGGACATTGGTTTCCAGCTCTTGCTTGTTAATGCCAAAGCCGCCTGGAGTTTCCTGTCCCCTGGCATCTTTGGTGACTTTTAATGCCATTACGATACTGCCGCTGGGCGTGATTTGCGGTGTCACATCCAATGACAACACGGCATCCTTGAATATGGTCGTCGTACCTTGGATACCGGTACTGACATAAGGTATTTCTTCACCCTGCTTGATAGTCGCTTGGCAACGATCAGAGGTCATTACCCTCGGGTTAGAAAGCAATTCGCCCTGGCCTTGATCTTGCAAGGCTTGCAATTCCAGATTCAGTACATAATCGGCTGCTCTTGCCAAGGTCATACCTAATGCCCCATAAGGTGTCCGACCTATGCCAGCAAGACCGAGATCAACGAGTGAGCTGTTTAGTGTTCCAATATTGCCGTTTGCATCTGCTTGAGCATTACTGTTTCCTTGAGTTCCACTACCCCCCAATAGCAAATGATTTACGTGAACCTACAGCAGCCTGCTTACCAACACCAAACTTAACACCTAACGCTTTCGCAAAGTTATTGGATGCCTGGGCAATTCTTACCTCTATCATCACTTGCCGAACGGGAACATCAAGCTTACGGATCAGTTTTTTGGCTTCTTCCAAGCGTTTTGCCGTCTCACGTACGATTAGGGTATTCGTCCTTGCATCGACAACTGCAGAACCCCGCCCAGATAGAACCCTGAATTGGTCATTTTGGGTAGTACCACTCGCGCCTTGACCTGATTGGGTTTGCCCTTGAGACTGCTGTTGCCCCTGCCCTTGACCGCCACTCTGAAAACCTTGCGAACCCGAAGAGGAAGATCCACCAGAACTTGAGCCTGATGAATTACTCGCACCACAAGCACCAAAAGCACCGGTATCTAACCCATTCAGCAAATTCCTGAAATTTTCCGCTCTAGCATAATTGATCTTAATGTACTCGGTAACCAGAGGTTCCAGCTGTTCAACAACTTGCTCAGTGGCTTGTTGTTTTTCTTTATATTCTTTAATCCTGCCGACTGGCGCAATCAAAATGACATTACCAGATTCAAATTTTTCTAGGCCTTTGGTCATCATGATGAAGTCTAAGGCTTCATCCCAAGGCACGTCATCCATCTTCAAGGTAATTGTTCCGGTTACATCGTCACCAGCCACCACATTCTGACCAGTGAATTCCGCCAAAATGGCAATTACGCTACGTATATCAATGTCTTGGAAGTTTAAGGATAATCTGTCGCCTCGGTATTTCTCCCGTTTGCTGTCGAGAACTTCTTTCTCTTCATTAGTCAAAGGTCGAAACTCAACCGTCAATAAACCTTCCGACTGAAACAAGGAATAATCGTAAAGACTGTTTTGCATCCCCGCGATAATGGTTGTTTCACGACTTGTCGAGGTCGCCGAAATGGTTTTGACTGGCGTTGCGAATTCGGAAACATCCAGCCGTTTGGATAAATTTTCAGGCAATCGAGTGTTTATAAAACTTAACACGACATTGCCGCCTTCTTCCTTGGTATTGACGATAGTATCGGGGTTTGCCAGTGAAACCAAGATGCGTCCCTCGCCATTGTCACCCCGCTTAAAATCGATACCTCTAATACCTTGCTCAGGCATCAAACCGGCGGCTACTGAGGACGGCGTGGATTTCCTGATGTACGGCATCGTTGCCGCTTTAACAGGCATGGCTGTTGCTGCTCGCGCATTATTTAAAGACAACAACACTTTATTGCCTTCAACTTTGGTATCAAAAGCGGATGGTTCAACAAGATTTACCACCACACGCACTCTATCCGCCGCTTCTGCAACATAGATACTGCTCACCGCACCTTGATTTACCGGATACATTTTTTTATCAAGTCCGTTTGCTACACCCGGAAAATCCAAGGCAATCCGTGCAGGATTGTCAGTTTGGAATACTTTAGGCGCAATAGCAGGACCACTCATTTCCATCTGTATTTGGATTTTATCGCCTGCCAAGGCAGCCACATCAACGCCAGTTATAGTGAGCCCCGCAGCTTTAACAAATGTAATTTGGAATAGTAATAAAAATAAGCTCAAACTAATGTGCGTAATCCGTGACCGCGCCATTTTGTTACACATGATATCACCTTGTTTATTATTCATTTATTGACCTCAAAATCACTCTGTTAAAGCTAATGAAGTTTGTTGTTCGCGCCAAGCACCCGGCTTATCAGGAACAATTTCCATTAATTCAATCTTATCGGTCAGTATGCGGATGATTTTTCCGTAATTCTTGCCCATATAATTTCCAACTTGTACGCGGTAAATGGTTTTATCGCTGGCTTTCACCAAGCCCCATAAGCTGGCTTTCATGGTTACTGTACCTACCATTCTCAGATCTTCTAGCGGGAAAGCTTCCAACTCTTCTTTGCGTCGTGAGATATCTGGCTTTATGCCATCTCCTGTTGCAACGCTGGTATCTTCGGCTTCTTCTGATTCACTTATGGATTTAAAAGGATCACGCAAACCTTCCGGCTTAAACACAAAGGACTCAACCGGTTTAACTTCCGGTAATGGTTCGATGGTACCCTTGGGCTTGGCTTTCACATCCACGATATATTGCTGTAAATCTGAGAAATTATTATCACCGCAACCACCCAGTAATACTGCTAAAAACAAGGGTAACAACAGCAAATTCAATCGGCTACGACTTATCAAAAGTGACTTTTTGTCTTCCATTTACTTGCTCCCCCTTCTTTTGTTTCCGGGAGATTGTGCTTCTGCGACTTGCTGTTCATTATAGGTTTTGACTATTGCGTCCATTACCATCGCATCGTCTGCCGTATTATTAGCACTGCCTGCGACAGCCGCCACCTTAACCACTGGTGTCATTTTTACATCGTGTACAGTAACGATTCTAGGTAATGCCGCTAATCCACTGACAAACAAACTAAGCTCTTCATACTTGCCGATCACTTGGATATTGATGGGCAACTCTGAGTAAAAATCCTTGGCAATCGGCACACCGGGCTGGAACAATCTGAATTCTAAGCCGCTTGCCAAGCCGGTTTGAGAAATATCAACCAGCAAACTAGCCACTTCCTCTTGGGTAGGCATCTGTTTAATCATTATAGCTAACGACGTTTCAATCTGCGCCAATTGATCGCGGTAATCTTGGAGATTGACTGATTTTCGTTGCTTGCCTTCAAAATCCGTTTTTAAGTCGAGTTCTTTCTTTTCAGCCGCTGCAAGCTCTTCTAATTGACCAAAAGTATCCAGATAAACCCAAGCTGCCGCCAAAAACGCGCAAATAATCGCAACAACGACCACTTTTACCGGTGCTGGCCATGACCCTGCTGTATTAATATCCCAATTAATTTCCGACAGGTTCATCGTTTTACCTCTTTCTCAGCTTCGGTCATTTTTTTACCCAGTTTTGCACGCATGATGAAATCGCTATTTTGCTCAACATTGGTTTTATCTGGCGATTTGATCACATCAAGTTTGGGCGTTTGCAACCAGGCGGATGCCTCGACAGCACGCATAAACGCAGAAACGCGGGCATTTGACTGGGTTTTACCTTCAAAGGTAAGTTCTGAACCCATTTGAGAAAACTTGGTTAGAAAAACGCCGTCTGGGGTAGTTCTGGGAATTTCATCGAATAAATGCACAATTTCAGGCCGACTTTCTTGTAACCGTTGCACGAGATCAATTTTAGCCAACAATTTGCTTTTCTTTTCCCCAATGGTTTTAACTTCGACAATTTTTTTGTCCAGTAATGCGACTTCTTCTTCCAGTACCTTATTTCTTTGCTCTTGATAATCCTTCATCCCAGAAATGTAAAGGTGAACCAACCCCATAACAATGACGGTAGCCAGTGCAGCTAAGGCAATATAGGATATAAATTCCTTTTTCTTTAGTTGGCGCTGTTCTTCGCGCCAAGGGAGTAGATTGATTTTTGCCATTAATCGAAACTCCTTAGTGCCAATCCACATGCCAACATTAACGCGGGCGCATCGGCACTCAAGGCTTGTGGTTTCACTTTATTGGAAAGTGCCATACTGATAAATGGATTTGCGGTGTAGACAGTAATCCCTAAGGTTTGCTCGACTATGCTATCAATCCCCGGAATAGAAGCACAGCCACCGGCGAGAACAATGCCATCAACACTCCGATTGGCACTGGATGATATAAAAAACTGCATGGATCTGGAAATTTGCTGCGCCATTGCTTTCTTGAATGGCTCTAACACATCGACAATGTAGCTCTCAGGCAAACCACCGCGTTTTTTTGCTAATCCTGCTTCTTCATAAGAAAAGCCATAACGCCGTTGAATTTCCTCGGTAAGCTGTTTCCCGCCGAAACCCTGTTCTCTGGTGTAAACGGTACGACCATCATGGACAATGTTCAAAGTCGCCATAGTTGCACCCACATCGGCAATGGCATAGGTCTTGCCCTCACCAAAGCCTTCTAATTGGTCAGCCAGCAAAGTAAAGGCATTTTCTATGGCGAATGCTTCAACATCTACAATTCTAGTTTTCAAGCCTGCTTTGGTTAAAGCCTCAACACGGTCATTAACATTTTCTTTTCTCGATGCGACGAGCAACACGTCAAGCAACAGCGGGTTGGCTTCATTTACCCTCTGAACTTCAAAATCCAGATTTACCTCATCGAGCGCATAAGGCACATATTGCGATGCTTCATCCAAGACTTGATCTTCAATTTCGCTGTCACCCATATTAGCAGGGATGGTTATAACCTTCGACATAACGGCTGACCCCGAAACCGCAACACAGGCTTCGCGTAGCTTTGTGCCAGACTGTTTGGTGGCGACCGATATTGCTTCAGCAATGATGTCGGTATTAGCGATATTCTTATCGACAAATGCCTCTTGCGTTAAGGGAACCACTGCGTAACTCTCAACGCGGTAACGGGTACCTACTTTGCTTAATTCCAGTAACTTGACAGCGGCAGTGCTAATATCCAGACCGAGTACCGCATTCTGTTTCTGATTAAACCAGCCCATGAAACGCCCTTATTTCGTTAAAATTATCCTGATATTACAATCTTGATGTCCCGAACACCATCAAGCAAGCTAAATTATCACTCGCAGAAGTATAGTAGTCTTTTCTAATTTCATCCTAAAAAATATTCAATTTATTTGTTTTCTGTGTTGCTATATACTCGCAAGCTGATTTTTAGACGCACTCTGGTAACAAAAGAAGCTATTGACCCCCTTAAAAAGGCATTGCCTTGGCAGCCCACATAAAAACTCATCCCGATTACTTGTGTCAATAAAATCGCAAAACGGCAGCATACTGAAATGGTTCGCTATTTTTTTTGTGCTACTCGTAACTGGCTTGGTCGGTACAGGCTACTTCATGTACCAACGCTTGTCTGCAAATCTGCCAGACATTAAGACTTTGCACGATGTACGCTACGAAATGCCCTTAAGCATTTATAGCAAAGATAAGGTTTTAATTGCCCAATTTGGTGGTAACAAGCGCATTCCCGTCAAAATCGAAAACGTTCCCAAACAGCTTATCAATGCGTTTGTTGCTTCCGAAGATGACGGCTTTTTTGAACATTCTGGTGTTGACTACAAAGGCTTGATTAGGGCAGGCATACAACTGTTAGTAACCGGAAAGAAAAAGCAGGGGGGCAGCACCATTACCATGCAGGTAACGCGTAATTTCTTGCTTTCCAATGAAAAAACCTACACTCGCAAGCTGAAAGAAATCATACTTGCCTTAAAAATTGAAAGAGAATATCCAAAAAACAAGATTCTTGAGCTGTATTTGAATCAAATTTACATGGGTCATAGCGCTTATGGCATCGCAGCAGCAGCACAGACTTACTACGGCAAATCGCTAAAGGATTTAACACTGGCAGAACAAGCCATGATTGCTGGCTTACCTAAAGCACCCTCTGCTTACAATCCAATTACTAACGAAGATCGCGCCATTGAACGGCGTAATTACGTTCTACAACGGATGTTAGAGCTTAATTATATTTCCCAAGCCGACTTTGAAGCCGCCAGCGAGGAGGCTTCAACGGCGAAACTGCAATATCATTCATCCGATGTATCAGTTCCTCACATTGCAGAAATGGTCAGGCAGTACGCTTATGAAAAATATGGCGAAGAAGCTTATACATTAGGACTAAAAATCCATACTACCATTGATTCTTCACTGCAAAAAGCAGCAGAACAAGCGTTGTGGAATTCATTACATTCTTATGACGAACGCCACGGCTATCGCACCAAAAAGCCTGCCACCGATGAGGGCAAAGAAACGCCTATTCGTACCAGCCCTGTGATTGGCGATACCCTGGCTGCTACAATCACATCCACCAGTAATAATGGCATCGAAGCAACGCTCTATAATGGTAAAGCCATCGATATTCCGTGGAAGAATAGCAAATGGGCAATCGTTAAAGCCAAAAAGCAGCTAAGTGTTAACGCGCCTATACGAGTGAGGCTATCGAAAAAAGGCAACTGGATGTTGACACAAGTCCCTGAAGTTGAAGGGGCTTTTGTCTCGCTAAATCCTGCTGATGGTGCAGTTTTGGCATTGGTTGGAGGCTTTGAATATAATAAGAACAAATTCAACCGTGCAACTCAAGCCAAAAGACAACCCGGCTCCGGCTTTAAACCCATTATTTACACAACGGCGCTCGAGGAAGGCTACACCGCAGCCAGCATGATAAATGACGCACCCCTGGCAATATACGACCCTAGCCTAGGCAGAATATGGAAGCCCGAAAACTCCACCAAAAAATTCTACGGCCCTACCAGCCTTAGAAAAGGTCTGACCTTTTCGAGAAATATGGTTGCAATTCAGCTATTGAAGGAAATGGGCATAGCCAAAGGGATTGCAACTGGCTTACGCTTTGGCTTTACGAAGGAGCAACTACCGCCCGGCTTATCACTCGCATTAGGCAGCGGCTACGCATCACCTCTGCAAATGGCTAGGATGTATGCAGTATTTGCCAACGGCGGCTTTCTAGTAGACCCCTATTTTATTGAACAGATTGAGTCCCGCGAGGGTAAAATAATTTTTCAGGCAAACCCCAAAACCGCCTGTTCCTCGTGCAAAAATACCGCTCAAACAGAACAAAATCAAGCGCCTAGAATAATCTCACCTGGGGTTAATTTCATCATGAATTCGTTAATGCGGGATGTGATAAAACTCGGAACAGCAACAGATGCCAGAGTTCTGGGACGTAGTGATTTGGCAGGGAAAACAGGTACCACAAACGACCAACGCGATGCCTGGTTCAACGGCTTTACACCCGCGCACGTAGCCTCTACCTGGGTCGGGTTCGACAATTTTAAACCGCTAGGACATTATGAAACAGGGGGAGCGGCAGCATTGCCGATGTGGATAGAGTATATGCGAACTGCTCTAAAAAACACGCCAGTTGCAACCTTTGCACCACCCAATGACGTTTTCAAAAAAGGTGCGGAATATATCCAAAAGGGCGTTGTACTTAAGAAACTAGCCGCAATTCCTGCCACCAAAAAAGCTGTTACAGAAGCAACCAAACGTTTGATTAAGGAAAAACCCGTGGAAGCACTGTTTTAGTGCTACTTATCACCTAAGTAGATGCTAATGACTGCTTAGTTACGTTCATGGTAAGAAAAACCTCACGAATCGTCCGAACCTGTAGAAGAACTTATTCAGAGCTTCCCCGAATAAGCACCTCCAAAAAGTAACTTCTGAAAACCTTATTTTCCGTATTTTTTACGGAATTTATCGACACGACCAGCGGTATCGACAACGCGTTGTTTACCGGTATAAAAAGGATGGCAGGAAGAACAAACTTCTATTTGCAAATCCTTTGTTAGCACCGAGCCGGTTGTAAAAGTGTTGCCGCAACCGCAGGTCACAGTGATTTGTTTATATTCAGGATGTGTTTCTGGTTTCATAGCTTAATCCGCTGGTAAAGTAACTTGCTTGTAATTTAACCCGATATAATACGTTTTTCATCATTAAACCGCAACCTCAAAATTATCCCATGCGTATCATTACCTTAAATGTAAACGGTATTCGTTCAGCAGAACGCAAAAATTTTTTCCCGTGGATGCAAGCCCAACAGCCTGACATCGTATGCCTGCAAGAAACCAAGGCGCAATTGCATCAGCTTGATTCAGATGTTTTTTGTCCACAAGGCTATCACTGTTTTTATCATGATGCGGAAAAGAAAGGCTATAGCGGTGTCGCTATTTATAGCAAAAAACAACCTTTGGAAGTCATTAAAGGCATCGGCTGGTCAGATATTGACGCAGAAGGTCGCTTTATAGAAGCCCGATTCGATAATCTAAGCGTCATCTCCCTCTATCTACACTCCGGTTCATCCGGCGAAGAACGGCAAGCCATTAAATTCAGCTTTATGGATCGCTTCATGCCTTATCTTGAAGCCTGTGCCGCAAGTGGTCGCAACTACATAATCTGCGGCGACTGGAATATTGCCCATAAAGAAATCGACCTAAAAAACTGGCGCGGCAACTTAAAAAACTCCGGCTTCCTGCCAGAAGAACGTGCCTGGATAGAAGCCCTATTAACGTCCAGCCTTTGGTTGGACGCATTCAGGGAAATCAATAAGGAAGGTGACCAATACACTTGGTGGTCAAACCGAGGGCAAGCCTGGGCAAAAAACGTCGGCTGGCGGATTGATTACCAAATCGTCAGTGCTGCACTTAAAGGCAAGATTAAAGCGACCCGTATCTACAAGGAAGAACGGTTTTCCGATCATGCGCCGCTTATTGTTGATTATGATTTGTAGTAAGCCCATGCCTTACTTAGATAGCTTTATTCTTTCTCATGCCACGGCGCAACCTTAAACAACAATAACATCCCTGGAATGGCAATAAAAAAACAAATCAAAAAGAATGACTTCCAGCCGACCCATTCCACCATATAGCCAGTGGCGGCATTGGCAAAAGTGCGCGGCACGGCCGCAAGACTGGTGAATAAGGCAAATTGGGTGGCGGTATACAACGGATGCGTCGCACGGGCAATGAAGGCGACGAAAGCGGATGTGCCTAAGCCTACGCCCAAGGCTTCTACACCAATCACCACTGCTAGCCAGAGTGGGCTATGCCCGACCATCGCAAGCCAGGCAAACCCTAATATAGCGAGCATTTGCACTGCACCAAATATCCATAAAGCACGGTTGATACCTAAGCGAATCATCCAAATACCGCCCAACAAGCCGCCGATAACACTAGGCCACAAGCCCGCATTTTTGGCGATCAGGCCGATCTCGGTTTTGCTGAAACCCATGTCGAGATAAAACGGCGTTGCCAAAGCCGTTGCCATGCTGTCGCCCAGTTTGTAAAAAAAGATGAACGCCAATATTAACAACGCGGGTTTTATGCCACGGCTACGGAATTCTTCAAACGGCTCTACCACAGCGTCTCTAAGGGTTTTAGGCGCGCCTTTTAGCTCCGGCTCGCTGATCAACAATGTCATAACAACCCCTGGCAGCATAAATAAGCCGGTGATCAGATAAACGCTGCTCCACGGCAAATGGTCAGCCAACACCAAGGACAATGCCCCAGGCACCAAACCCGCAATCTTGTAAGCATTGACATGGATGGCATTGCCTAGACCGAGTTCCTCTTCTAGCAATAACTCGCGGCGATACGCATCCAGCACAATATCCTGCGACGCGCTAAAGAACGCGACGATAACCGACAGATAAGCAATCGCCCATAAATCCAGCTTGGGATTCAAATAGCCATAAGCTGGTATAACCAGCAATAACGCGAGTTGGGTCATGATTAACCAGCCACGCCGCCGCCCCAAGGGGGGAATGTAGCGATCAAATAGCGGCGACCACAGGAATTTCCAGGTGAACGGCAATTGGATCAGCGCGAACAGACCAATGGACTTTAAATCCACGCCTTCGGTACGTAACCAGGCAGGCACTAGGCTTATCAGGATAAATAGCGGCAAACCAGAACTGAATCCCGTGAAAATGCAGATCAGCATTCGCCGATTAAAAAGAGCTTCGCTGATATTCGTTTTATTAGTCATCGACTGTCACTAGAAAAAAGAAGCTGGGCAACGCCAAATGATGAGCAGCAACACAAAAAACTTAAGCTTATTTGGTATGGATAAAACGTGGGGGAAACATTGAGTGAATCAATGTTTCCCTGGATTTTGCTAAGGTCGAGACCAATCAAACTTGGTCTCGACCTGTATTGAAAACAGCCCTATCGACTGTGTTGTACAAAGCAGTCAATCAACCATTAATCAGATAATGTGCAAAAATACTGCCCGCATAACCCGCAGCGATTGCTGGAGTCCATTTCAAGTGACTGAAAAACGTATATTTGTGGTCGGATTGCCCCATTAAGGCAACACCCGCAGCTGATCCGACAGACAATAACGATCCACCAACTCCAGCGGTCAGCGTCACCAGCAACCATTGGTACAAATCCATATCCAGGTTCATGTTCAATACCGCAAACATCACCGGAATATTATCGACAACCGCAGAGATCAAACCAACCATAATATTCGCCGTTGTTGGCCCTAACGTGCCGTACATCGCGCCAGACAGTAATTCCAGGTAACCGATGTAACCCAAACCGCCAACAGCAAACACCACACCAAAGAAAAACAACAAGGTATCCCATTCTGCATGACGGACTTTATCGAAAATATTGAAGGCGTTGTCGCCTTCAACGGTGACTTTAACTTTCAGGTAATAGCCGTACAACATCAATACCGACAAGCCCACCATCATGCCCATAAAAGGCGGCAAATGTAGGACTTGCTTAAAGCTGACCGCTGACGCAATCGTTGCTAAAAACATGAAACAGATGACCAACGCACCTGGTTTTAACTGCACCGCCACTTCGTTCTTGACTTCTGGTTGCTCGTCAGGGAGAGCAAAGTACATCACCCCAGCAGGAATAGCGTAATTCACTAATGATGGTATAAATAGCTTGAAGAAATCAAAGAATTCGGCGTATTCTGCTTGCCAAACCATCAAGGTTGTAATGTCACCGAATGGACAAAAAGCACCGCCTGCATTTGCGGCAATAACAAGATTAACAAATCCCATGCTGATGAATTTTTCATTGCCTTTGCCCACCGCAGAAACTACCGCGCCAATAAGCAATGCAGCCGTCAGATTGTCAGCAACAGACGAAAGAAAGAAAGTGGTGATACCCGTGATTAAAAATAGTTTCCGATAACCGAATTGCTTTCTGACCAACCAAGAACGCAAAGCTTCAAACACATTCCGTTCAGACATGGAATTGATGTAAGTCATCGCCACCAGCAAGAACAACATCAATTCGGCATATTCTTTCAGGTTATATTCGAATGCCTTGTGCATATCCTCCGCAGAAACACCCGCTTCTTTGGAAAGGATCGCAGCATGCGCCCATATAATGCCAGCCGCTAGAATGACTGGCTTAGATTTACTTAAATGGGTGAACTCTTCGGTCATCACAAAGCCGTAGGCGATGATAAAAATCAACACCGTATAAATGCCCCGTTGTGTTCCCGTTAAGCCCAGGGTGTCAAAATCTGCCGCCATTGCCAGTTCCGGCAACAACAACATGAATAACAAGACGAATAAAAATCGCAGCACAGTCCCCTACCTTTAGTTTGTAATTATAAAAAATGAAAAATTTAAACCGATAATGGTATCACTAACCAATAAATTTTGTCATTTTAAGACGCACAGTATATGATTGAAAGTCTTAATGAACGACCAATGGCGATACTAAAGCCCACTATGTACCAGTACAACGAAATCGACCAAAAACTTGTAGACGAGCGCGTCGCGCAATTCCGGCGACAAACCGAACGGTTTTTGAAAGGCGAATTAAGCGAAGACCAGTTTAGGCCCTTGCGCTTACGCAACGGACTCTACATCCAAATCCATGCTCCCATGCTGCGGATTGCAGGCCCTTACGGCTTGCTAAACACCAAGCAATTCAGGATGTTGGCGCATATCGCCAGAAAGTATGACAGGGGTTATTGCCATTTTACCACTCGGCAAAACATCCAGTTCAACTGGCCCAAACTGGAGGAAGTACCCGACATCTTGGCAGACCTTGCCACAGTACAAATGCACGCTATCCAGACCAGCGGCAATTGTATGCGGAACACCACGTCGGATCATCTGGCTGGCGTATGTGTGGACGAAATCGAAGACCCACGTCCGTATTGCGAAATCATTCGGCAGTGGACGACATTACATCCAGAATTTGATTACCTGCCGCGTAAATTTAAGATTGCTGTGAGCGGCTCCCTGAATGACCGTGCCGCCACCCAACTGCACGACATCGGCGTACATATCGTCAAGAATGATGCGGGCGAACTGGGTTTTAGGATTCTGGTTGGCGGTGGCTTGGGTCGTACGCCCGTTATCGGGCAAGTTATCAAGCCGTTTCTGGAAAAGAAATATCTGCTCTCGTATCTGGAAGCTATCTTACGAATCTACAACTTGTACGGACGCAGGGATAACAAATACAAGGCGCGTATCAAAATTTTGGTCAAAGAAACCGGAATGGCGGAATTTAGCCGTCAAGTCGAGGAAGAATGGCAACATACCAAAGACACGATGATACTAACAGATGAGCGGATTAATGAAATAAAAGCCCATTTCACCCCGCCTTCGTATGATAAAGATGCCAAGTCAGATACAAGCTTTGCTACAAATCTAAACACTAATTCTGCATTTGCTACCTGGTACAAGCACAATACTGCCGACCATAAGATAGCTGGCTATCGTGCTGTATTTTTGTCACTGAAAGCCCCCGATGTGGCACCCGGCGATATGACGGATAGCCAACTTGATGTCGTGGCAGATTTAGCGGATTGCTACAGTTTCGGTCAAATTCGGGTTACCCACCGACAAAACCTCGTATTTGCCGATGTCAAACAAGCGGATTTATTTGAACTCTGGCAACAACTGGATCAACTGAAACTCGCCACCCCCAACATCGGCACAGTCACCGACATGATTTGCTGCCCTGGTCTGGATTTTTGCTCGCTCGCCAATGCTGGTTCTATCGGTGTCGCCAAAGAAATCAACGAAGCCTTGGACGACATGGATTACATCCACGACATTGGCGAACTTAAAATCAACATGTCCGGCTGTATGAACGGTTGCGCCCACCAAAGCGTCGGGCATATCGGTATCTTGGGGGTCGATAAAAAAGGCACGGAATGGTATCAACTGACCTTGGGCGGTTCATCAGATAATGAAGCTGCCATCGGCGAACGCTTAGGTCCAGCCGTTGCCAAAAACGAAGTCACCAAAGCCATCACCACGATCCTTGATGTTTATGTCAAGCAACGTCTGGAGGAAGAATCCTTTCTGGACATGGTAAAACGAGTAGGGATCGACCCATTTAAAGAACAGGTCTATGCAAATCATTAAAGATAACCAGTTAAGCAACGACGCTTGGGAATACAAACCTGACGATGCTGATCTCGGCAACGGCGACGTTATAATTTCCTTGAGTCGGCTACAGCAAAAAGGCAAAGCACTATTCAATCGCACAGGAAAGTTAGGTGCTCGCATAGTACCGTCCGATCCAGTTGACGGCATAGTTGCGTATTTACCTGATTTGGCGCTCGTCGAACTGTATTTTCCAGAACTCGCCGATGGACGCTTGTTTTCCCATGCTTGGTTACTGAGGAATCGCTATAACTACACGGGCGAAATCAGAGCAACCGGACATTTTTTGCCAGACCAAGTGTTTTACTTATCCCGCGTAGGCGTGAATTCATTTTATCCAGAAAATACCGCACACTTAACCTCAACGCTTGCTGGATTGAAGGATTTTTCGGTTAGCTATCAGCCGTCGGCTAATTAATCCTCCGGTCTGCTCAACATCCTCATCCCGCATGTGGAATTAAACCAATAAAAAAACCCGACCCCCGCCAACCCATAAAGGCTAACTGGGGTCGGGTTTATTGTTACCAATACCCCAAAAAGACCAGTATTACTTGTTCACAATACTAATGCCTTTCAATAAGGTAAGTGCCTGATAGAGCGGATAATCTTTATATTCTCCTGCTTCCTTAGCTTTTTCTGCTTCGGCTTCTTTCGCCAGTTCTTTTGCTTTACCGTTCTGTAGGTGATGCGAAAGGTCGGCTTCTTTTACCGGATCGAACTCGCTTTTATCCAAGGACTCAAGCTTGACATTTGCCAGAGCTATATCTGGTTCTATACCTTCGGCCTGGATTGACCTGCCAGATGGCGTGTAGTAACGGGCTGTGGTCAACTTGACTGCCGCACCATTGCTGGTTGGCAATATGGTTTGTACTGAGCCTTTACCAAAGGATTTTTCACCCATAATCACGGCACGTTTTTGGTCTTGCAACGCACCTGCTACAATTTCGGAAGCCGATGCCGATCCGGCGTTAATCAATACTACCATAGGCGCACCATCAATTAGATCATCTGGCGCGGCATTAAAGCGCATTTCAGAATTTTCTATACGCCCTTCGGTATAAACGATAAGCCCTGATTTTAGGAACGCATCACTGACATCAACCGCTGCATTCAACACACCGCCTGGGTTATTTCTTAAATCCAGTACCAAACCTTTAAGATTGCCACCGTTTTCTTTCTTCATATTGGCTAAGGCTTCTTTAAGGCTTTCTCCTGTACCAGATTGGAAACTACTGACCCGTAAATAACCATAATTCTTCTCTAATAGTCGGCTTTTCACGCTTTGTACTTTAATGACTGCGCGTACCAAGGTAAGTTTAAGGGGTGCTTCTGCACCCTCGCGTACGACAGTAAGCACGATTTTACTGCCTGGCTCGCCGCGCATTTTCTTGACGGCATCGGCTAATGACATGCCTTTTACCGGCTCATCATCCAGTCTGACGATGAGGTCGCCAGTTTTTATACCGGCTTTTTGGGCAGGCGTGTCATCAATTGGCGATACGACTTTGATGAAGCCATTTTCCATAGTGACTTCAATACCTAAGCCGCCAAACTGCCCAGTCGTACCCTCCTTAAGCTCCTGGTATTCCTCAGAAACCAAATAGGCGGAATGGGGATCAAGACCTGCTAGCATACCCCTTATGGCATCTTCCAATAATTTTTTATCCGAGACGGGTTCGACATAATCGCGCTTGATACGGCCAAAGATTTCCGTAAATGTCCGTAAATCTTCAAAAGGCAACGCTTCGTTTTCTAGCGCGACATCATTTTTGTCCTTTTCAGCAAATACGCTACCGCAGATGCCCATGAAAACACCCAACATAATCCCTAAGGACAAAATAAATAGACTCTTCTTTTTTAGCATGTGCCTTTACACTCCAACAACTACAATATCTTTAATTTTTGGGGACAATCTTGAACGTCTAGCTGCCAGTAGTTAACCGTCAAAACCAAAACAAAAAAATCACCGCTTATTCAACTTCACAACATCAGCCTCTAATTACGACACCAAAGCAGCGGATCAATTGCCTTGCCGTTCCGGCGTATTTCAAAATACAGTCCGGGCTGCGTACGACCACCACTTTGTCCTACTGACGCAATCACATCACCTGCTTCAACCCAATCATCTTTGTGTTTATAAAGGCTTTGATTAAACGCGTACAGCGTCATGAATTCCTTGTCATGCTCCACGATAATCAACAGTCCATAGCTCTTCAAAGCACCTGCGTAAGCAATTTTTCCTTTGGTTACCGCATGTATATCAGTGCCTTCCTTAGCATTGATTAAAACGCCTTTCCACCTATCTTCCGAGGAAGAACTGCCGATCATGCTCGCCAATTTACCTTTTACAGGTAAGGGTAATTCACCCTTTAAGGCGGAAAAATCGCCGGTCAATTTAGGAAAACTCGCGGTATTTCCTGGACTGTTCGTATCAGGTCTTGAGGTTTCTGCCTCCTGATTAGCCATATCAGGCTCGTTTTCCAAGGTTCTGATAAGGTTAATCAGTTTATTTTCACTTTCTTTTAGAAGGCTTAATTGGTCTTCTTTGGAATAAAAATCATCATTTAGCTGTGCAACCAGCTCGTTTCTCTGTTTTTTTACTTCATCCAATGCCGCTTGCTCTGATTTTTTTTGCCCCAGATTTTGTTCTAGTTTTTCGGTTTCAGCTTGTTTTTCTTTGTCCAACTGATCCAAATATCTAATGGTTTGCTGGATATTAGCAAGCTTTTCTAAACGCGCCTTATTCAAATATTCATAATATACCATCATTCGACTGGATAATGCCGGATCTTGTTGATTAAGCATCAATTTTAATTTTGATTGCTGCCCTATCGCATATGCCGCCCTTACCTGCCCGGCGACTTCTTTATCCAATTGTATGATTTGACCTTGGTATGAATTTATTTGCTTACGAATCTTATCCAGACTGATACCGGTCAACTCAATCTGCTCTTTAATTGACTTCAACGAAGCCGCAACATCGCCATATCGTTCATCAACCTGGGCTAATAATCCAAGCAACTGGTCTTTTTGCTGCTCTACTAGCTGTGTATCATGTTCGGTAGCTACATCCGAGCCTGTCTCGCTTTGTATTTGCTCATCACTTAGCTCTTCTGCACAAGCCAATCCCGCTGACAAGCCTAGCAGAAAATAAAGAACTAGATATTTCCACATGCCAACATCAGGTAGTTTCAATAAGTGATCTGCCGTTCATTTCCACAGGTTTTTCTACTCCTAAAATAGCCAACAGAGTGGGAGCTAAATCTTTCAAACTGCCGCCAGAAGCCAACTTTCCTTCTCCGCACACATAAATCAGCGGTACTGGGTTGGTGCTGTGGGCAGTTTGGACTAGGCCGTCATCATCAACCATTTGCTCTATATTGCCGTGATCGGCTGTTACCAGCATTTTACCGCCGACACTTTTTAGTGCAGCAACGACGCGCTGCAAGGAATTGTCTATCGCTTCTACCGCCTTGATGGCGGCGGGGATGATTCCGGTATGGCCTACCATGTCGCCATTGGCATAATTGCAAATAATGACATCGTATTTGCCACCTGCGATGGCTTCGACAAAACGGTCAGTCAGTTCCGACAGGCTCATTTCCGGTTGCAAATCATACGTTCTGACATTGGGCGAAGGGATTAGCATCCTGTCTTCACCAGGAAAGCTGGCATCAACGCCACCATTGAAGAAGAACGTGACGTGGGCGTATTTTTCAGTTTCTGCGAGACGCAACTGGGTCATGCCCAAATTCGATAAATATTCGCCCAGGCTATTTTTAATATCCACCGATGGGAATGCGACGGGATAATCAAAATCTTCATGATATTCGGTTAAGGTTGCGTAAACACCTTTGTGCGGCGCATGCCCACGGTCAAATCCTTTGAAATCAGTATCGGTGATGGCTTGGGATATTTCCCGCGCCCTATCGGCACGAAAATTCATGAATACCACGGAATCTTCGGGATCAAGCGTGGCAGCCTTGCCTTCAGCATCCAAAACCACCGTAGGCAGGACAAACTCATCGTTTTCACCTCGGTCGTAGGATGATTTTAATCCTTCAAGTGCGGAGTCCACGCGATAACTGCCCTCACCTTTGACGATCAAATCATAGCCTTGTTTGACCCTATCCCAGCGCTTATCCCTGTCCATCGCATAAAAACGACCTACGATAGATGCAATCCTGCCCACGCCCAATGCCTTAAATGTTGTTTCCATTAATTCGATGGAAGCAGCGGCGCTTTGGGGCGGCACATCCCTGCCATCCAGAAATGCGTGTAGATAGATGTTACGTAGCCCGCGTTTAGCAGCTAATTTGATCATCGCCACAATCTGGTCTTCATGGCTATGCACTCCACCTGGAGACAATAGACCCATGATATGCAGGGCTTTGCCTTTTTCTTTGGCGGCATCGACTACTTGGCATAACACCGAATTAGTGAAAAAACTGCCGTCTTTAATCGCATCGTTGACCTTGGAGAAATCCTGCGGTACGTAACGACCTGTGCCGATATGAATATGTCCGACTTCCGAATTGCCCATTTGCCCATCCGGCAAACCGACCACTTCCCCAGCGCAGTCCAGCAAAGTCATGGGGTAATCTTTTTGCAAACTGTCCCAACAGGGGGTATTTGCCATCGCAATGGCATTATTTTCTTGTTCCGTGGAATATCCAAATCCATCCAGGATCAGCAATACAACAGGTTTAGGGCGACTCGACATCTTACTTTTTATCTCCAGAAACTTTTACACACAACCCATAGCCTATGGGACTAACAATCTTTTGTGGACATGCCACAAACATTACCCGAAACACACCAAAATAAGGTATCATTTGCGGCATTTATCGGGATTACGATTGGCTTTGCCGTGATGAACACGGACAAACATGAGGCATTATACTAAATAAGCGATAGCAAAGTTGTGTAAAAATACCCCAAACAGATCTCATATTAATTAACTCAATCAAAGCAAAAACCCTTCACTACTATCATGCCTTTTTCAGAAACATTTACCCCAGAACGCTTCATCGAATTTATTTTAAACCACTATATTTTGGCGCTGGCGTTGGTGGTTGTAACGTATTTGTTAATCCAAGAATTATTCGACTCGGCACTTAAAAAATTTGGCTTTGTGTCGCCATTGTTAGCCGTAACCAAAATGAACAATGGCAATACTGTGGTTATTGACGTGCGCGAACTCGATGAGTTCAATAAAGGTCATATAGACAGCGCGATAAACCTGCCGCTGAGTAAAATAAAAGAACAAATATCCAGCTTTGATGCTTATAAAAACAACCAAGTCCTAATTGTTTGCCAGGACGGAACACGTTCAGCCACGACTGGGAAAATAATCACCAAAGCGGGACATAAGGATGTGTTTGTCATCACTGGCGGAATGCAATCTTGGCAGGAAGATTATAAATTACCCATTAAAGTTAACCGCAAAAAATAAGCCTGGTGCTTGATTTTGTAAACAAGCTTAATCTCTCAAACTTACTATTCAGACATCACTCATGGCCGAAGAAAACAGTACCCCAGAAAAGCAATTTTCCATCCAAAAGGTTTATACCAAAGATTTGTCTTTTGAAACGCCCAACGCCCCAAAAATTTTCCGCGAAAAATGGGAACCTGTAGTAGATTTCAACTTAGGCACACACGTAGACAAACTGGAAGAAACCGTCTTTGAAGTCACCTTAACTGTAACGATTACCGTCAAAAGCGTAGACACCACGGCTTATCTGGTTGAAGTCAACCAAGCTGGCATCTTTACATTGGATAACTTCACTGAGCAAGAAATGGGGCCTATGTTGGGTAGCTTTTGTCCTAATATTCTGTTTCCTTATGCACGGGAAGTCGTTTCTGACCTGGTCGCAAAAGGTGGTTTTCCCCAGTTGCTGCTCGCACCCGTCAATTTTGATGCGCTGTATGGTCAACATCTGCAACAAGCACAACAACAAACGGCTGGATCAAACACCATCAACTAACTGCTTGGTCAATAAGTTTGAGCCAAAAAATAACTCTGCTCGGCGCAGGTTCTTGGGGTACTGCACTTGCTATACTGGCTGCCAGAAACGGTTGCCAAGTTTTATTGTGGGGACACAACCCAGAACATATCGCGGCTCTCGCCAAGGAAAGAAAAAATCAGCGATATTTGCCTGATACAGCCTTTCCAGAAAAAATAACCGTAACCTCTGACCTAAAGCAAGCCGCAGAATTCAGCGACCTTATCTTATTATCGGTACCCAGCCACGCTTTCAAAAGCACCTTGATTAATCTCAAGCCCCATGCCTCTGTTAACGATTTAAAAATAGCCTGGGCGACCAAAGGCTTTAACCCAGAGGATGGCACCTTACTGCATCAAATTGTGGCTGATGTCTTCTCACCAAACACACCAGCCGCTATCCTATCCGGCCCCACTTTTGCCCGTGAGGTCGCCGCAAACCTTCCTACCGCCATTACTATTGCCTCAAAGCAAGCCGAATTTGCAGATCAACTGGCAGACATCATGCACAGCGACCGTTTTCGAGCATATACCAGCTCCGATATTATTGGTGTTGAAGTCGGCGGCGCAGTCAAAAACGTGCTGGCGATTGCAGCAGGCATCGCTGATGGCTTGGGCTTTGGTGCAAATACCCGCGCGGCATTGATTACGCGCGGTCTTAACGAGATCATGCGCTTGGGAATTAAACTGGGTGGAAAGCAAGAAACATTTATTGGCTTGGCTGGCTTGGGCGATCTCGTATTGACTTGCACCGATAATCAGTCCAGAAACCGTCGTTTTGGTCTAGCATTAGGACAGGGTAGAACTAGACGATCCATCGCCAATGAGATAGGGCAAGAAATTGAAGGCATATTAGCGGCTAAAGATACCTTATTGCTCGCCAAACGGCATAATATAGACATGCCAATTACCGAGCAAACCTATAAGGTTCTATATGAAAACCTGAACCCACTCAGTGCAGTGCAAAACCTGCTTGCTCGCCATCAGAAAGCTGAATCTTAACGGCTACAAATTTGTAGAACTAACGTTACAAGGAAAACTCCAGCTTTTTGATGTCAGACTGGAGTTTTCATCATTCATTCGCAGAAAAACGACAGCGAAAGTCTAGTTTTTTGACTTTAAAATATCTCTGATTTCAGTCAGTAACAATTCTTCCTTAGTAGGTACAGGTGGTGCTTCTGGAGTCGCAACCTCTGCTTTTTTCATTTTGTTCATCATCTTAATAGCCATAAAGATGGCAAAAGCAACTATCGTAAAGTCAAAAATGGTTTGAACAAAGCTGCCATAGTTAAGCATTACTGCTGGGGTCTTTTCATCGACAGCTTCCTTCAACACTATTCCAAGCTTGGTAAAATCCACGCCGCCTACCAATAATCCGATTAGCGGCATAA
Source organism: Methyloglobulus sp. (assembly GCF_964779595.1). Taxonomy (NCBI): domain Bacteria; kingdom Pseudomonadati; phylum Pseudomonadota; class Gammaproteobacteria; order Methylococcales; family Methylococcaceae; genus Methyloglobulus; species Methyloglobulus sp. The sequence goes on along the minus strand of NZ_CBAROL010000005.1, from coordinate 72,139 downwards.
CGACATCTCCGACAAAAGACGAAACGATTTTACCGAACGCGCCACCGATGATAACACCGACCGCCAAATCGACCACATTGCCCTTCATGGCAAATTCTTTGAACTCTTGCATCATACTCATACTTAATTTCCATCATTCTCATGATAAAAGGTTTACTATTGCTTTAAAACAGCACTTTGTTGACTTGAATGATCCTTCGCCTACCTTGCGCCGACAGTTAATTATCGAATGAATGTGTTGAAAAGTATAGTTTTTTGGTACTTAAGGTTTCATTTTACGAGTTGTCATAATTTCGTCATACTCAAACGGCTAAAATACTGCGTCTAAACTCAAGCATTAACTATGTCGAAAATAAATATCCTGATTGTTGAAGATGAAGCCGCTATTCGAGGGATGTTGACGATTGTCCTTGAGCAAGCGGGTTTTATGCCCACAGCAGCGGCAGAAGTCGATTCCGCCCAAAAAATCTTGGCAGACAGCTTCCCTGATCTGATCTTGCTGGATTGGATGTTGCCTGGTATTAGCGGTGTGGAATGGGCTAGGCGTTTAAAAAAAGACCCTAGCTTTCGTGAAATACCTATCATCCTACTGACCGCCAGAGGCGAAGAAGAAGATAAGGTCAGAGGCTTGGAGATCGGTGCGGATGATTACCTGACCAAACCTTTTTCGACGAAAGAATTGGTGGCAAGGATACGCGCCGTATTACGCAGAACCGGCAAATTACACGGCATATCACAAATCACCATGGGCGAACTCACGCTTGACACCGAGCAACACCGCTTAAGCATTGGTGAAAAACAGTTAGATGTCAGCCCCACCGAATTCCGCTTAATGCAGTTTTTCATGACCCATCCCGATAAGGTGTTTAGCCGCACCCAATTGCTCGACCAGGTATGGGGCCGCAGCGTGTATATTGATGAACGTACCGTCGATGTCCATATCCGCCGATTGCGTAAAATTCTTGGTGATTATGGCAAAGAAGACATGGTGCAAACCGTGCGCGGTTTTGGCTATCGGTTTTCATTGCTAGACTAACCTAAATGGCAGCTTGGAAAAAAGAACTTGGCTGGACGCTCCTGCTGTTAATGGGCGTAGCTCTAATTGGTAGCATAATTGGATTATTTATACCGCTATTATTCTTACTGATAATTGGAATGTTAGTTTGGCAAGTTATCCAGATTAACCGCTTTGAACGCTGGATTAGCAAGGGCGGACGGGGAAAATACCCCAAAGCAAAAGGAATTTGGGAAGATATTTATTACCACGTTTACCAAATAAAAAAGAGCGAAAAAAAACGCAAAAAGAAGCTAGGCAAAATCATCGACCAGTTCAGAAAATCAACCGATGCGCTGCCTGATGCCGCCGTTGTGTTAGGCGAGGAAGATGAAATCGAATGGGCCAACACCGCCGCAAAAAACGTACTGGGTTTGCAACCGTCAGATCGAGGGCAGCGGATTCCCAACCTTATCCGTTTCCCCATTTTTGTCCGTTACCTTAAGTCCGGTAACTTCAATGAAACTATCATTATGCCCTCTCCCACCAACAGCCACATCATCCTGGCAGTGCGAGTGGTCAGCTATGGTGCGGGGCTGCGTCTGCTGTTAGCACAGGATGTCACGCAACTGCGGAAAATGGAGCAGATGCGGAAAGATTTTGTCGCCAATGTTTCACACGAATTACGAACGCCTTTAACGGTATTAAAAGGCTATTTGGAAACATTACAAGAATTGGATGAACCTCTATCGCCATTACTGAGCCATTCGTTTCAGCAAATGCAAGAGCAAACTGAACGGATGCAATATCTGGTTGATGACTTGCTCCTGTTATCTAACTTAGAGACACAACCCAAAAAAACCCATTGTGTTGATTTACCCGCTCTCTTAATCAAGATATGCAAAGAAAGCGAGAACCTTCTTCACAGTGCGGGACGCATCGAACTAACACTGGAAACCAATGCCCACATTGTCGGTGATGAACAGGAACTTCGTAGCGCGTTTTCCAACCTGCTGGGCAACGCACTGAAATATTCGCCAAAAGAATCCAAGGTTCAAGTGTGCTGGCATCAAACCCCAGCAAATCTGGTACTGGACATAATAGACATGGGTGAGGGCATAGCCGAATCGGAAATCCCAAGGATTACCGAACGGTTTTACCGCATTGATGTGCGGCGCATCAATAAAGTAGCTGGCACCGGATTAGGGCTTGCCATCGTCAAACACGTACTGCTGCGGCATGATGCACGGCTTGTCATTACCAGCGAACTCTACAAAGGCAGTACGTTTAGCTGTCATTTTCCAGTGGAAAGGCTGTGCTGATGATGGGTATCAACGTAATAAGCCCAACTACCTCATTAAGCCTACTTCTATTTTGCCGTCAAAAGCGTTTTCACAGGATTAAACGTCCGTCTGTGGATGTCTAAACAACCAAACTTTTCAATTTCGGCGATATGCTGTTTAGTACCATAACCTTTGTGAATGTGGAAAGCATAGTCAGGGTATTGTTTGTGGTACTCAGCCATCATATTATCACGAGTGACTTTGGCTAAGATGGACGCAGCGCTGATAGCTTTTATTTTGCTATCGCCTTTGACAATAGCTTGAGCTGGGATGGTTAGATTGGGTAGTCTATTACCATCGACCAGAACTAGCTCCGGCAACAAAGATAAGCCATTTACCGCCCGTTGCATTGCCAACAGCGTGGCTTGTAGGATGTTCAAATCATCGATTTCGACAACGCTAGCTTGCGCTATCGAATAGCTTAAAGCGTACTGCTTGATAAGTACCGCAAGGCGGTTTCGTTGAGCTTCTGAGAGTTTTTTGGAGTCTGCCAAGCCTTCGATTGGGTTGTTAGGGTCGAGAATTACCGCCGCAGCGACAACAGGTCCTGCAAGTGGACCACGACCTGCTTCATCGACACCAGCGACAATGCCTGACCATTGTGCATCAATCAAAGAATCATTAGTCATTACCGACAGCAAAAGCTAAAGTTTTGATGGCTTTAGCGCAATATGCCTCGACTGACACTACGCAGGAAATTGACCATCGCTGATAGTTCTTTGCTGTCTCCTGCTAAATCTTCCATTTGGTCGATGGCATCTTCAAGGCGCAAGTTCATTTTGTAAATCATTTTGTAAGCCTTCCGAATTAAACGAATATCTTCGGCCGCAATACCATTGCGCTCCATGCCGACCGAATTGATTCCGTGCGGTTTGGTGGGTTTGCCGCCGACCATAACGAAAGGCGGAATGTCCTGGGTGATGGCACTACCCATAGCCGCAAAGCTGTATTGGCCGATCTTGGTAAACTGATGCACCAAAGTAAAACCGCCAAGAATGGCATGGCTATGAAGTTGTACGTGGCCTGCCAGGGACGCACCATTTGCCATGATGACATGATTGCCAATCACACAATCATGCGCGACGTGAGTGTAGGCCATGAACAGGTTGTCACTACCTATCTTGGTAACACTTTGGTCTTGCTTGGTACCTCGATGCAGGGAGGAAAATTCACGAATCGTGTTACGGTCGCCGATTTCAAGCCTAGTTATTTCGGCAGCATACTTTTTGTCTTGCGGGTCTTCACCAATGGAACAGAACTGATAAATGCGATTTTCTTTACCAATTACGGTTGGCCCTTTTATGACAACATGAGAGCCGATTACTGTACCAGAACCGATCTTGACTTCGGCACCGACAACGCTGTACGGACCTATAGATATATTGCTTTCTAATTCAGCACCACTATCGATAATCGCTGTTGGATGTATCAAGCTCAAGGCACTACGGCCGCACAACGGATTTCAGCACTGGCGACAAAATCACCGTCCACCTCAGCGCGGCATTCGAATGCCCAAATATTGCGTTTGCTCCTGACGAACAAGGCTTCCAGCATTAACTGATCGCCTGGTACAACTGGTCGTTTAAATTTTGCTTTATCGATACCAACCAAGTAATAGATCATCCCGCCTAATTCATCCGACGATTCCGAAGCCAATAAGCCCGTTGCTTGCGCCAGTGCTTCCAGAATCAATACCCCAGGAAATATAGGTTTCTGGGGGAAATGACCTTGAAAATAGGGTTCATTATAGGTCACATTTTTCAGCCCTAATAACCTGACACCGGGTTCACACTCAAGCACCCTGTCAATCAATAAAAAGGGGTATCGATGTGGCAAAAAAGCTTGGATCTCTAGAATATCAAGGGTAATAGACATAGTTTTTAGGGCTTCACAATAAGACGGGATTACAAGCTAATGCGCTATTATGAATTATTCAGGCATTGTTGAAAGTTTTTGTTGTAACTGACTGGTTATGTCCATTTGTGGGCTGGAATAGATCACGCCGTCAGTCAAAATCAAGTCAAATTCTTGATCTTTAGCAATGGTACGGATTGACTCAACGATGCGTTTTTGTAACTTGCCTAATTCGTCATTACGGCGAGCATTGAAGTCTTCACTGAATTCTTGCTGCGAGCGTTTAGCATCTCGCATTTTGTTCTGAATTTCAGTTTCCATTCTGTTACGCTGTGACTCACCCATGACAGAAGCATCTTTCTTAAACTTCTCTTGCATTGTCTGAATTTCTTTTTGTTGGCTAACCAACTGATTATCACGGGGTTTAAATTCTTGTTCCAGGCGTTTTTTGGCTTTTTCAGCTTGCGGCGCTTTTTCAAGAACGGCAGGAATATTCACAATGCCAATTTTTAAGTCGGCAAAGCTGACATTGGCAACCAGTAGTAACCCTATAAATAATGCTATTTTCGTTTTCATCGTTGTATCGATCTCCGTACAGTTAAAAAATTCGTTCTAAAGCATAGCTATGGCAAGACTAGCAATAGTGGGTGGCATTTAAAATACCGTTAGAATCAAACGCAATAAGCGCATGACGTATTATCAAATAGAAAATCGCTGTTCCCTATCTAATTTATCTCTAATAAATTTCAAAGGCTTTGTTTGTTATTTACTCACACAGCCAACCTTAAGTATTCGCCCTATTAATCAAGGCAAAAAAGTCAACTCAGGCAATGATTCTGCTGACCAATACCGTTAAAGCGTTTATTTTTGCATAGCCTCATTATGCTTGGGTTAAATTATAGGGGATAAAATGACTAAACCAAAAACTAATCCACAACCCAATATCTGCATTGGCTGCCTTATTATCCACTTAAGCGATTGAATTCTAGGATACGTAACAAAATTGTAGCTTGTTAGATAATGCAAAATTAAAAATTTTGACCAAAGTTGAATTGAAAAAACTCTGTTTGGTCTGGTTGGTCTTTGTCGCTTTTATCTGCATTTAAGGGTACTGCAGCACTAACAGATAAGGCACCAAAGGGTGACAACCATTCTCCCGATACGCCTGCCGCATATTTCATTCTGTTAAAGCCAAAACCATTTTGAATTCGTCCAGCATCAAAAAATGCCCCCAAACGAACCGACTTTACATCCTGTAAAAAAGGTACCGGAAAAAACAATTCTGCACTACCAACCATCTTGGTGGAACCACCAAAGGGTCGATTAAGCGTGTTGGTATAGGTCGCAGGTATAGCAGGATTTTTTGTGGTTAAGTGATCTCTGGGACCTAGCGTATTGTTTTTAAAACCACGTACTGATCCTGTGCCACCACCATAGTAATTTTCAAAAAATGGTAATTCGTCAGTATCACCATAGCCGTCGCCGTAAGCAATATCAGCTTGCAACCTGAAGGTAAAGTCTGAAGACAGCGGGAAATATTCCTGGTGCTTATAGCTGACTTTATAGTAATCCAGATCACTGACTCCCGGTAAGGTAGCTAAAGCAGATAAGCGTTGCTGCCCCCCTTTATTCGGGAAAATTGCCCTATTTAACGTATCGTGTGTCCAACCTAGTGAGGGTGCTAACGTCAGATAATTATCACCATTTCCGTCGTCTACCCCTGGCACAAGCCCTGTAAGTCGACCACCAAATACTTTTCCCGACACGAAATTCTGAATTTCGTCTGATGAATTGTCTGTCGTTTTGAGTTTGGTATGTTTTAAATCAATACCAAACCGCAACTGGTCGAATTCGTTCAATGGAATGCCAAAATCCATACCCGCATTAGCGGTAGTCGTTGAATAATTGGCAATATTAATCGCACCCGCATTTCGGTCTGTATAACCCAGGTTATAGCCCAAACTAACACCATCGGTCGTGAAATAAGGGTTATAAAATCCGAATTGATAGCTGGTCAAAAAATCACTGTTATTAAAGGCGAGGTTAACCCGCTTGCCGGAGCCGAACACATTATCTTGAGATAAGTTTGCATTGATTACGATGCCTTGTACCTGAGAGAAACCTACGCCAGCCGATAAATTACCGGAAGACTTCTCGACGACCTTGTAATTAACATCCAACTGGTCAGCCGTGCCAGGAACGGGCGGCGTTTCGACATTAACCGTTTCAAAGTAACCCAGCCGTTCTAACCGTGTTTTTGAGCGTTCAATCTTTGAGCTGGATGCCCAACTGGATTCCATCTGGCGCATTTCGCGGCGCAATACTTCGTCGCGAGTTTTGGTGTTGCCGCTGTAATTGATCCGTCGCACATAAGCCCTTTTACCGGGATCGACAAAAAAAGCCATGTCCACGGTTTTGTTTGCTTCGTGAATTTCCGGCACCATATTGACATTGGCGAAAGCATAGCCGTCGTCGCCTAAACGATCCTGTATAGCCTTGGAGGTTTCTGTGGCATTTTTTCTGGAGAAGATTTCGCCGGGTCCGACTGTCATCAACTTGATAAGCTCATCGGGTTTTACCACCAAATTTCCGGTCAATTTGACCTTGTCTAGGGTATAAATAGCACCTTCTTTGACATTGATGGTCACATAGATGTCTTTTTTGTCCGGTGTAATAGCAACCTGGGTGGATTCAATAGCAAAGTTGATATAGCCCCTATCCAGATAATAAGACCGTAAGGTTTCAAGATCGGCCTGTAGTTTTTGCTTAGAATATTGGTCGTTTTTAGTATAAAAAGACAGTAAGTTTGTCGTGCTTAATTCCAGCTTCTTCACCAACGTGGCATCATCGAAGGTTTTATTGCCGACAATATTGATTTCCTTGATTTTGGTCACTCGACCTTCGGAAATATTGATACGGATGCCGACTCGGTTACGGGTCAAATTGGCGACTTCAGTCTTGATTTTTAAGCTGTATTTACCGTGACTGAGATACTGGCGTTTTAATTCCAGCTCGACTTTGTCCAACACTTGTTTGTCAAATATCTTGCCTTCAGACAAACCGATCTTATCTAACGCTTTCGTCAAGTCCTCTTTATTGATGTCCTTATTGCCTTCAAAGATGATTTTTGCGATGGATGGACGCTCTACCACGTTAACAATCAACGTTGAGCCTTCCCGTTCCAAGGTGACATCTTTAAAGAATCCGGTTTTGAATAACGCCTTAATAGCTGAACCGACATTGCTCAGAGAAAACCGCTCGCCAACATTAATGGGAAGATAGTTAAATACTGTTCCTTCAGAAATGCGTTGCAATCCCTTGACTTGAATGTCGCTAACGATGAATTCTTCTTCGCTTTTAACCGACTGGGAAACGAGTAGCAGGCAAATCAGTAAAAAACGGGTAAGTATGTGTAATTTCATTTAAACCTAAAGAAACGTCATTGTGCCTACTACCAAAACCAAGTGATTATAATACAGTAAATATTCAATCAGCTTAAGCCCTGCTTATGGAAAAAGCCAAAACTTCGTCGATTGTTGCGCTATTCGATAATAACATCAATAATCTATCTAATCCTATGGCTATCCCTGAACAGTTCGGCAAACCGACTTCCAATGCTGCCAATAGGCGTTCATCTTTGACTGCATTTGGACGTTTATTGTCCTGCCTGACAGCAATCTCGTTATCAAAACGCCGCTCCTGTTCTTTTGCATCACTGAGTTCATAATAGCCATTTCCCAACTCAACGCCGTTGATAAATAGCTCAACACGGTCAGCAATTGCGGGATTATCTTGATTGTTCCTTGCCAATGAAGACATACAAGCAGGATAGCCATGCACCATACACAACGCATTTTGCCCCAAATGCGGCTGAATTTGATGGCTGAAAATAAAATCCAACCAAAGTAAATGGTCGTGTTTACAGATTGCTATTGCATCAATAAGACCGCTGCTGTGGGCATAATCGGCGTAATCTTGGTAAGAAAACACCAACGCATTTAAGCCCGTATTTTGCTGAAAAAGACTTTGATAGCTGACTCTTTGTGTTGCTTGCAGCTTTACGCTGCCTTCAAACAGTAAAGCTAGCAACTCATCCACCTCGTCCATCAATTGCGACAGGTCAAAGCCGACGCGATACCACTCCAGCAAAGTAAACTCAGGATTATGAAAGCGTCCTGATTCGCCATTCCTAAATGCCTTACAGATCTGGTAAATAGACCCACTATCTGCGGCAAGCAAACGTTTCATCGCAAATTCGGGTGAAGTCTGCAAAAACAGCGTTCGTTGCGTGGGTGGCAGTTGATAGTTTGTGGTGAAAAAATCCAGATTGGGGTCAGAGCCTATAGCTTTACATATTAGTGGGGTTTCCACCTCTAGCACGGTTCTATCAGCAAAAAATTGCCGTATTTTCTGGAACAAGTGTGCCCGTAAGTGCAGTAATTCTGGTGAGCAGGACGGATGCCAATCCATCCCCGACTCTTCCAACATCAAACCTTACTGATAACGTTTTTATTTAACCCGCGAAATATATTCACCGGTACGCGTATCAACCTTAATCACTTCACCAATCTGCACAAACAAAGGCACCCGCACCACTGCTCCAGTATCCAGCTTGGCTGGTTTGCCGCCGCCGCCAGACGTATCTCCACGCACACCGGGATCAGTTTCAACAATTGTCAATTCAACAAAATTGGCGGGAGTAACCGCCAGCGGTGCATCATTCCAGAGCGTAACAGTGCAGGAATCCTGGTCTTTAAGCCACTTTGCCGCGTCGCCGACAATTTTCTCATCCGCTTGGTACTGCTCAAAGGTATCGGGCTTCATAAAATGCCGATATTCGCCATCGCCGTATAGGTATTGCATATCGACATCCATAACATCAGCGCCTTCTAGCGATTCACCCGATTTAAAAGTGCGTTCGATCACGCGTCCGGTTTTGAGATTTCTGATTTTGACCCGACTGAACGCCTGTCCTTTGCCCGGTTTGACGAACTCATTCTCAATAATTGCACACGGATCATTGTCCAACATGACCTTTAATCCGGCTTTAAACTCACTCGTACTATAAACAGCCATTCTATCCTCGAATCGAATCAATAAACTAAATTGCGGCATTATATAATAGACGCTGACCTCGACAGAAACCTAAATACATACAGATGCCAGTTAGCCCTTCAGACGCGCAGCATTTCGCCAAAAATTGGCAACAACAACTTTCCGAAGCCTTCACCACCATTGAAGATTTATGCGAATATCTGGAACTAAACCCTATCGATTTGCCCATTTCACAAACCGCCAGTAAACGTTTTGCGATGCGTGTTCCGTTGAGCTTTGCCGCCAGCATGGAAAAAGGCAATCCAACCGATCCCTTATTACGGCAAGTGTTGCCTATTAATGATGAAATCGTTGATTACCCAGGATTTAGCAACGATCCGGTTGGCGATATTCAAGCCGTCGTGCAACCTGGCATCTTACATAAATACCACGGACGTGTTTTGTTAATTAATACAGGCAGTTGCGCGATAAATTGTCGATATTGCTTCCGCCGTAATTTCCCCTATAACGAGTTGCAACTCAGCAAGCAGCAGGAAAGCGGTGCAATCGACTACATAAAATCCGAGCCGTCGATTACCGAAGTTATCTTAAGTGGTGGCGACCCCTTGCTGTTAAGCGATGCGCGGTTAGAGCAACTTATTAAGCAATTGGACGCAATAGATCATATAAAGCGCATCAGAATCCACAGCCGCTTACCTATCGTTTTGCCCGCACGAGTGACGGATGAGTTGGTCAAAACCTTGACGAACAGTAGCAAACAAATGATTTTTGTTGTTCATGCCAATCATTCTAATGAGATCAATGCACGGGTTGTAACTGCCTTCAATTTATTAAAAAATAAAGGCGTTACCTTATTTAATCAATCTGTTCTACTAAAAGGCGTTAATGACAACGCGACAACCTTATGTGGACTAAGCGAGCAACTTTTTGCTAATGGCATCATCCCCTACTATCTGCATTTATTAGATAAAGCCACCGGCACTGGGCATTTTGAGGTTTCCGAGTATGAAGCCAAGCTATTGATCGAACAAGTGCAAAACACCCTGCCAGGCTATCTAGCACCCAAATTAGTAAAAGAACAGGCTGGATATAAAGCAAAACAATACGTCTTATAAAATCCGTGCTTATCTCGCAACATTTCATCTATTTATCTGATAATGCTAACTTTTTCTATTCTTCGGCTACCTCGATAGGATCAGTTAACACCCTATTTACCGAAATGGGTACATTCCCTAATCCAGTTTTTGTATATAATATTACGGATAATCAACGCATTCAGGATCACCTAGCTTTGGCTCCTACACAAAACCCGTCAGTTTTTAAACCCCTAGCAACTGCATATCGCCCAACATTACTATGAGCTATGCACGCCCCGCCCCAACAGGAACACACATGAGCAACAGTTTAGTGTCAGATATTACTGGTCAGGAAGATGTCGATCCGGCAGAAACTAAGGAATGGATTGAAGCGCTACAATCTGTCCTGGAGATTGAAGGCAGCGAACGCGCCCACTTTCTAATTGAACGACTGGTTGCAGTAACGCGCCGTTTTGGTTTTGACATACCTTTTAGTGCCAATACGGCTTATATCAATACCATCCCTGTCGCCCAACAAGCACAATTTCCGGGCGATTTTGCCATCGAGCAGCGCATTCGGTCCTATGTGCGCTGGAATGCGATGATGATGGTGTTACGTGCCAATAAAGACACCAACGTCGGTGGACATATTGCCAGTTTTGCTTCGGCGGCAAGCTTATACGACGTGGGTTACAACCATTTTTGGCGTGCTGCTACCGAGCAATTCGCAGGGGATTTGATATTTACCCAAGGACACTCTGCACCAGGTGATTATTCACGGGCTTTTTTGCTGGGGCGACTGACCGAAGACCAATTAAACAATTTCCGGCAAGAAGTCGGTGGTAATGGCTTATCTTCTTATCCGCATCCGTGGTTAATGCGTGAATTCTGGCAATTTCCTACCGTTTCTATGGGCTTAGGCCCAATCATGGCGATTTACCAAGCCCGTTTCATGCGCTATATGCAAGGCCGTGGCTTTGCCGAGAGTTCAGACCGCAAGGTTTGGGCGTTTCTGGGTGATGGCGAAACTGACGAACCGGAATCACTTGGTGCTATCGGCATGGCAGGACGGGAAAAACTGGATAACCTGATTTTCGTCATCAATTGCAATCTACAGCGTTTGGATGGACCAGTACGCGGCAATGGCAAAATCATCCAGGAACTGGAAAGTGAATTCCGTGGTGCGGGTTGGAATGTTATTAAACTGGTTTGGGGACAACGTTGGGATGCGCTGCTGGCGCGTGACAAAGATGGCTTGTTAGCTGCTAGGATGATGGCGTGTGTGGATGGTGATTTCCAAACCTTCAAATCCAAAGATGGCGCGTATGTGCGGGAACATTTTTTCAATACACCTGAGTTAAAAGCGATGGTTTCCGACTGGTCAGACCGTGATATTTGGGAACTTGATCGTGGCGGACATGATTCCGCCAAAGTTTATGCGGCATTCCATGCGGCGGCAAACTGTAAAGGTCAGCCTACCGTTATTCTGGCTAAGACCATCAAAGGTTACGGCATGGGCGCATCAGGTGAAGCCTTATATACCTCGCATCAGCAAAAGAAGATGAGCGATGATTCCCTAAAGCATTTTAGAGATCGCTACGAACTGCCCGTCGCTGACGAGCAATTACACGACCTGCCTTATTTGACCTTCCCCGAAGGTTCAAAAGAACTGACCTACATGCAGCAGCGCCGGAGCGAACTCGGTGGACATCTGCCGTCACGGCGCACAAAATCTTACGCGCTAGAAATTCCGCCACTCAGCGAATTCAAGCCTTTGCTGGAAGCCAGTGGCGAAGGTCGTGAAATTTCGACCACTATGGCGTTTGTGCGGATGTTAAATATCCTGGCGAAAGACAAAAATATCGGCAAGCGCATCGTACCGATTGTCCCTGATGAATCCAGGACTTTCGGTATGGAAGGTATGTTTAAGCAACTCGGCATTTGGTCGCAAGTTGGTCAGTTATATACCCCCCAAGATGCTGGACAATTGATGTCTTACAAAGAAGACAAAAACGGTCAGGTTTTGCAAGAAGGCATTAACGAAGCCGGTGGCTTGTGCGATTGGATCGCAGCGGGTACGTCATATTCCACCAACAATGTGCCAATGATCCCGTTTTTTATCTACTATTCCATGTTTGGTTTCCAACGGGTTGGTGATTTGATCTGGGCGGCGGCTGACCAGCGCACCCGTGGCTTCCTGATGGGCGGCACGGCTGGCAGGACGACACTGAATGGCGAAGGCCTTCAACATGAAGACGGTCATAGCCATTTGATATCGGCAACTGTCCCTAACTGCGTCTCTTACGACCCTACTTTCGCTTATGAGTTAGTCGTGATTATCCAGGACGGTATGCGGCGCATGTATGTCGAGCAAGAGGATGTGTTTTATTACATCACGGTGATGAATGAGAATTACAGCCATCCTGCCCTGCCTGAAGGCGCAGAAGCCGATATACTTAAAGGCATGTATTGCTTTAAACGCGGTGAAAACAACAGAAAGCCGCGAGTGCAATTGTTAGGTTCTGGCGTTATCTTCCGCGAAGTTGAATTCGCTGCTGAAATGCTGCGTAATGACTGGGGTGTAGAATCTGATCTTTGGAGCTGCCCAAGCTTTACCGAACTAGCACGAGAAGGTCAGCACTATGATCGCTGGAATCGCTTACATCCATTGGAATCGCCTAAAATATCGCATGTCGCTAAGTGCTTGGATAAAGCCGATGGTCCGGTCATCGCTGCCAGCGATTATACCCGCGCCTTTGCCGAGCAAATCCGTGCTTATATAGCCGCACCTTATGTCGTGCTGGGTACTGACGGCTTTGGTCGCTCCGATACGCGCAGCAATCTCCGCAAATTCTTCGAGGTTGACCGTTTTCACGTTACCGTTGCAGCATTGAAAAGCTTGGCTGACCTGGGCAAACTGGATAAAGCCAAAGTTGCCGAAGCCATTGCCAAGTATGGCATAGCCACTGATATAACTGCACCTTGGTTAACGTAATCGGTTAACTTAATTGGCTGACCTACTTCGGGATAAACACAAACTGGATAACAATAAAAATGGCTGATGTAATTGAAATAAAAGTCCCTGATGTGGGTGGCGTTGCCAGTATTGACGTGGTTGAAGTGCTGATTAAGCCAGGCGATACGGTAGCATTAGACCAAATCATTGCAACACTTGAAACCGATAAAGCCAGCATGGATCTTCCTGCCAGTGCGGGTGGAACCGTACAACAAGTGCATATCAAACCCGGCGATAAAGTTGCCGAAGGTTCGTTAGTTGCAACGGTATTGATGGAGGGTGCAGAAACAACAACTCCAGCAAAACCTGAACAACCAGACCAGAAACCGGAAGTGTCAGCACCTAAAGCACAAGAACAACCCGCACCAGTTATAACACCAGAACCTATCAAACCCGCTACCGCTACACCTGCGTTAGCTCCCATCACTGACCAAGGCAGTGCAATAAGCGCACACGCTTCACCTTCCGTACGACTGTTTGCACGGGAATTAGGCGTAGACATCACCCAAATAAGCGCAGGTAATGGTCGTAAAGGACGCATTTTAAAGCAGGATGTCCAAAGCTATGTAAAACGCATCATTAGCGAAGGCATACCGCAAGGCGGCGCAGGCATTCCGTCTATTCCCGCTGTCGATTTCTCGCAATTTGGCGAGACAGAAACACAAAAACTAAGCAAAATCAAACGCTTGACAGGACAAAACCTTAGCCGAGTCTGGCTTAATCTTCCTATGGTAACTTACCATGAAGAAGCCGACATCACTGAAATGGAAGCCTTCCGCGTAGCATTGAATGCCGAAAAAACCAAGGTTGAGGTAAAAATCACCGCCTTGATGTTTATCATGAAAGCTTTAGTTGCTGCCATGAAGCAGTTCCCCAGCTTTAATGCCTCTCTGTCTGCTGATGGCGAGAATTTGATACTCAAAAAGTACATCAACATTGGCATTGCCGTAGATACGCCCAATGGTTTGGTAGTGCCAGTCCTACGGAATGTTGATAGCAAAAGCATCAATCAATTGGCTACTGAATTGGCAGAAAAAAGCGATAAGGCAAGATTAGGTAAGCTTATGCCAGCCGACATGCAAGGCGGATGTTTAACCATCTCCAGCTTAGGCGGAATAGGTGGCACTGCATTTACACCCATCGTCAATGCACCGGAAGTCGCCATCTTGGGCGTTACCCGCGCCAAAATGCAGCCCGTTTGGAATGGTAAGGAATTTATCCCAAGATTGATGTTGCCGCTGGATTTGACTTACGATCATCGAGTAATCGACGGCGCAGAAGGCGCACGATTTATGGCATTCATCAAACAAAATTTAAGTGACATCAGACGTTTATTACTTTGACAGGAGAACAATCAATGACAAGCAATCCAGGAAGTAATGAACTAAAAACAGAAATCGTTGTGCTGGGCGGCGGCCCTGGCGGCTATACCGCCGCCTTCCGCGCTGCCGACTTAGGCAAGCAAGTCGTATTGATTGAACGCTATCCCGTATTGGGCGGTGTTTGCTTGAATGTCGGCTGTATTCCCTCAAAAGCTTTGTTGCACATGGCATTGGTTATCCACGAGGCCGAGGAATTTCAGCAAAATGGCATTAGCTTTGGCAAGCCGAAGATTGATCTCGACAAAGTCCGCGCTTGGAAAGCCAGCGTCACCAAAACCCTGAACGATGGTTTGGCTGGACTGGTTAAGCAACGAAAAATCACCTTAGTACAAGGCTTTGGCAAGTTTACCTCAGCCAACACCATCAGTGTTGAAAACGAACAAGGTGCGATAACCACAGTACAATTCGACCAAGCAATTATCGCCGCAGGTTCGCATCCGACTAAAATCCCGTCATTTCCTTATGACGATGCACGATTAATGGATTCAACCGATGCGCTAGAGCTAAAGCAAATCCCCAAAAAACTGCTGATTGTTGGCGGCGGCATTATCGGTCTCGAAATGGCAACGGTTTATCATGCCTTGGGTTCGGAAATCAGTGTTGTCGAGTTGATGGATCAAATCATTCCTGGCTGTGATAAGGATTTGGTTACACCCTTGTTTCGCCGCATCAAAAAACAATATAAAAACATCTGGTTAGAGTCGAAAGTCACCTCCATCCAAGCGCAAAGCAAAGGTCTAAAAGTGTCTTTCGAGGGAAAAGATGCCCCAGAATCCGAATTGTTCGATTCGGTTTTAGTTGCCGTCGGCAGAAAACCCAATGGCAAAATCATCGCCGCTGAACAGGCTGGCATCAAAGTTGACGAGCAGGGTTTTATCGCCGTCGATAAGCAACAGCGCACCAATGTCAGCCATATCTTTGCCATCGGCGATATAGTCGGCAATCCCATGCTCGCCCACAAAGCCGCACATGAAGGCAAAGTCGCCGCCGAAGTTGCCGCTGGGCATAAAGCGGCATTCGATGCCTTGACCATCCCCAACGTCGCCTACACTGATCCCGAAATCGCCTGGATGGGCTTGACCGAAAACCAAGCCAAACAACAGGGCATAGAGTACGACAAAGCCGCCTTCCCTTGGGCTGCCAGTGGCCGCTCCTTAAGTATTGGTCGAAAAGAAGGCATTACCAAACTTATCTGCGAAAAAGGTACAGGTCGTGTGTTAGGTGCTGGCATCGTTGGTACTAATGCAGGTGAATTGATTGCCGAAGCAGTATTAGCACTTGAAATGGGTGCTGATGCAGAAGATATTGGCTTAACTATCCATCCGCATCCAACCTTATCGGAAACCCTAGGTTTTGCAGCAGAAATGATAACCGGCACGATTACCGATATTTACATTAAAAAACAATAATATAAACAATTTTGAAATACGCGAACACCACCGAGTAAAACGATGACAAGAACGTTAGCCATAATACTTTCTCTTGCACTGTTGGTCGCCATTAATTTCAATATCTGGAGTTACATCAACAACCCGCTCCAACTAGAACCGTGGACCAGCACCACAATGGGTGTCACTTTTGATCCTACCAAAAAAGATGAAACCCTTGAGACCAAAAAAACCCTCATCTACCATGAAGAAGACATAGATAAAGATTTGACCTTATTGGAAGGCAAATTTCACGCCATCCGTACCTATAGCGTACTACAAGGTCTACATAAAGTTCCTGAGCTGGCGGTTAAGCATAATCTCAACGTAACCCTAGGAGCATGGATAGGTGTCGATAAGGAAAAAAACCGCCAGGAAATTGAAACTCTTATTCAGCTAAGTCGAGAAGACAACAATAGAATTGTAAGATTGATGGTGGGCAATGAAGTATTGCTCCGTAACGATATTCCTAAAGAACAATTAGTCGAATACATCCGCGAAGTTAAGAAACGTACATGGCGACCTGTTAGCACCTCGGAAACTTGGGATAGATGGTTAGCAAACCCCGATCTCGCTAAGGAAGTCGATTATATCGGTGCACATTTTCTACCTTATTGGGAAGGTATTTCTGTTGATGAAGCCGTCGATTATGTCTTTGACCGTTACCATGATTTGCAAGTCGCATTCCCCAATAAGCCTATCGTAATTACCGAAGTAGGCTGGCCTTCAGATGGGCAACCCTACATCCACGCGACGGCATCCAAAAACAATCAAGCCAAATTCCTGCGCGAGTTTCTTAACCGCGCTGCCAAAGAAAAACTGGCTTATTATGTAATTGAAGCTTTCGATCAGCCTTGGAAACGTACCAATGAAGGTACGGCTGGTGCTTATTGGGGGCTTTTCAATGCCGATAGGCAACTCAAATTTCCGATGGATGGCGATGTCATGACTCTGCCAACTTGGGAACACTGGGCGACAGGGGCAGCTATTTTCAGTGTCCTTATTATGGGCGTATTTTTATACACGCGTAATACCATGAAGCTACCCGGCATATTGTTTTTCGGTGTGGTTGCTAACCTTGCGGCATCTTTTATTTTCTGGACGGTTTCAATCGGCGCGCAACAGTATCAAACCAGCATGTCTATTGCCTTTTGGGTGCTGATAGTATTGATGCAAATCATGGCGCTCATTATTTTACTCATCGAAAGCCTGGAAATTGCAGAAATCGTCTGGCATCGAAAAACGGCACGTACATTCCAACCTTTAGAACCAGCCTCTGATTTTAAGTATCCTAAGGTATCGTTGCATCTCCCCATCCACAACGAACCGCCAAAAATGGTGCGGAAAACGCTAGAAGCCTTGGCTAAAGTGGATTATCCCAATCTTGAAGTCCTGGTCATGGACAACAACACCAAAGACCCTGCTGTTTGGCAACCTGTAGAAGCAGATTGCAAACGCTTGGGTTCAAAATTCCGATTTTTTCATCTGGAAAACTGGCCCGGCTTTAAAGCTGGAGCAATTAACCATGCCCTGGAACAAACTGCCAGTGACGCGGAAATTATCGCTGTTATCGACAGTGATTACATCCTCTCGCCGGATTGGCTGAAACGCATGGTGCCTTATTTCGATAATGAAAATGTCGGCTTTGTGCAATCCCCTCAAGATTACCGTGACCTGCACATCAGTGCCTTCAAGTCATTCTGTTATTGGGAGTACGCCGGTTTCTTCAATATTGGCATGGTGCAACGTAACGAATACAACGCCATTATCCAGCACGGCACGATGACGATGGTCAGAAAATCGGCCTTACTCGAAGTGGGTAACTGGGCGCAGTGGTGCATCTGTGAAGACAGCGAACTGGGGCTTAGATTGTACGAAGCGGGCTATGATTCGGTCTATTGTAAAGACTCCTTCGGCAAGGGACTAATGCCAGACACTATGTCCGGTTACATGACCCAACGCTACCGTTGGGTGTATGGCGCGATGCAGATCATCAAAGCACATTGGCGTAGTTTTATCCCGTCAAAAAAATCCCCCTTAACCTCTGCCCAACGCTATTACTTCGTAGCCGGATGGCTACCCTGGTTTTCCGATGCGTTGGCATTGTTATTCACCACTGCCAGTCTAGCGCTAACAGGGATGATCTGGTATGGCATCAAACTTAGCCCTTTACTTGATATTTTGATTGAAAATTTACAAAGTTCAGGCGGCGCAAATGTACTAGATCAGGTGTTAATTTTCTTAGACCGCCTGTTTATTCATGACTTCAAAATAGAAGGCAATAGACCCAATATAGAACTGCCAATCACAGCTTTTCTATTACCAACCATCGGTTTGTTCAGCTTTAAAATAATCCGTAGCTTGTGGCTTTATCAAGTACGAGTTCCTTGTTCTGTTTGGCAATCCATCGGTGCGTCATTGACTGGCTTATCATTAACCCATACCGTTGCAAAAGGCACGATACAGGGCTTATTTATCAATGGCAAACCATTCATGCGCACGCCCAAGTATGAAAAACAAGGCCCCTTGTTTACCGGTTTGATGACAATAAGGGAAGAATTGTTGTTACTTAGTCTCTTGGTCGCCTCAATATTATTTATGAGTAACGCAGAACACTTCGATAATCTCAGCGGCCACCTTTGGATAGCCGTATTAGCTGTTCAATCAGTGCCTTATATAGCTACGTTATTGACCCTTCTGATCAGCATTGCGCCCAATTATCGCTGGAATAAAGCCGCTATCGAAATGGAAGAGTTAGACGACGCTTAGATGTTATAAGTTGTTATAGGAATCCCCTCATCTTAGCTTTCGCCCTTTGGAGAAGGTAGCAATGAGAACTTATGGGTTTTTGCTAGTCGCTTCCATATAATTAATCAGTGCTTCCACATCGGAATCACTGAGCCTTAAATTAGGCATCAGTATTTTGTTGTAGCGGTTGTAGAAATCGGTCGCAATGGGGTCTTTTTCTGCTAATAGCTTATCCGGTGTTTTTATCCACCGAGCTAGCCACGCCTTATCTCGGCGTTGCGTAACGCCTTGCAGCCCTGGCCCTAAGCCATCCTCATTGCCCAAGCTATGACAGGAATCACAACGGGAACGGAAAATGTCTTCGCCCCGTCCCATTTTAGGTAATTTTTCTGCACTCGCATAACTTGCAAGATTTGCCTTGCGACCAGACTTCGCGTGACCCAAAGACCGACCCAGTAAGGAAGCCAAAACTTTGGGTTCATCAAAAGAAGAGCGTTTTATCCATTGCCCAGTGCTTTCATTGCCTACCATAAAACTGGTGTTATGTTCGCCGAGCTTGCTGGCTTCAACACCGTCCCTGAAGAGACCTAAGGATTTACGCAGCAGCGTGGTATCAGTTTCGCGCCCTGTCAAAAAACGCCAGCCAGATCCAACTTTGAATCTTTCTGCATACTCCTTGAGAACTTTTGGGGTATCGTGTTTAGGATCAATACTTATCGAGTAAAAGAAAATATCTTTCCCCATACGGTCAGCCAATAATTTATATACTTGGCGCAAATTCGCCGTTTCTGCTGGACAACTATCGCCACAGTGGGTATAGATGAAATTAATGGCAACGACCTTATCTTTGATAAGGTCATCGTAGAAATGAACGGTCTTACCATCTTGGTCAACCAATTCGATATTAGGGAAATAGTTTTTTCCCCAAGGTGAACCCTTGGGGGCAGCCCAGACAGGGCTACCCCCAAAAGCCAACATAGCACTTATGAATACTGCGTAGAAACACAGGCTTCTCAAACTACCTACGACACTATGCGTTTTCATCAACCTTGTCATTTGGTGTTCTATGGCAGGACGAAAGCTTGCTTAGCGGCCACATCACCGGTTTTAGCGGTCGGCAAATATATACTGGGATCGTATCGAACCCCATCCCAGTCCGGCTCTGGTGTCGGTATGGCTAGTGTTTGACCGGGGTGTTCTAAATCCCAACGCAACAACATCGCCTTATCTTCATGTTGAGTATTGTGGCAATGTTCCACATAAGTGCCACCAAACTCTCTGAAGCGAATAGCAATATCGACATTGGATGTACTGTCTGGCAGAGTACCTATCCGATAGACATCTTTACGCGCATATTTTTCCCAGATCGGCGGCGCTATACCTCCACGTTTAAGAATTTGCCCTTCTTCAAAGTGAACATGCACTGGATGACTCCAACCTAGACCACCACTGAGATGCCATATCTCAACTTTGCCTAGTCCGTTTGGGGTTGATGGAAGCTGTGGTGCCGCTGAAACCCGCGTTGGATCAGCAGGTAAGCCAGCACCACCATCGGTTTTTATCGTCCAAGGCACTAGGTCTGTAGCATTGGATCTACCAAAAACGAAGCTTCTATGCACAGCAGCTTTCAGTTCCTGAGTCGTCGGTTTATTCAATGGAATCATCTGTTTCCCGGGGACAACTTTCTTAGTAACTGGATCAGTGACCTTTTCTTGATATTCCGCAGGATTCATACTGAAATCTGAGCAAGTAGTGGTCCCGTTACATCCTTTTACCCTAAACTCCAGGAACTTACCCACGCCTGGATCGCCATTTTTGCCATCCGCCCTATATTTTCCACTCAGCACATCAGCCAATGGAATGACTTTGTTAGGCCCTTTACCATCCTTATGCTCCAGTAAATTAACCAGGTACAATTTTTTGCCTGCCATGCCTTTAAAGTCGATAATCATGTCATAGCGTTCGGCAATGCCTTGTTCAGGCCAAGCCTGAGTTGACTGGGCATTAGGGAATGGAATAGCGTGTTGCATAATATTGCCGTCATTCGCAATCATATAGGAAGGCACTACTTTTCCGGCTTGATCCACAACAGCTATCTTATAGTAACGCGAGACACTACCATTCAGAACACGAAAACGGTAGCGGCGTGCCCGAACATCGACATAAGGTTTGTAGCCCCAGTTGACGGCAATACGGTCACCCAGATAACCATCGGTGTTGAAGATATTGAATTTAAGCTGGCCTTCACTATCCCAGGCCTTGTCGGCAACCACCAGATTCATGTCATAATCGCGGTTGCCCCAATCCAGACCAGAACCACTCGGTAAGCATAAGTTGGCATTGTTGGCGTTCATATAATGACAGCCGTAGCCAGGGTTCAACCTTCCTGAACTTCCTGAAATACCTGTACTGGCCTCTGTCAAATCGACAGGCTCCCGTCCGCGATCAATGGCACTGTAGTAATTCATCATCGCAGCATTGCCTTTGTATACATTCTGCGCGGTGTAATCCAGCATGTGGTCATGAAACCAATGGGTACTCATGGTTTCATGCCAGTCGCCTTGAACTCGCGTTATGCCTCCGTTACCATCAGGCGCACCCGTTTTGAGATCAGTTGCTCCGGTATTGATGCTGTCATGTCCGGCCAGAACCATCGGCCAATGGTAATCATAAAACTGCCCCGGATAAAAGTAGGCGTGCATAAAGCCGTCACTTTCAGCCGGATTATGACCGTTATGTTCGTGAGTACTGATGGTATTCTTACCAAAACCACCATTTGCGCCGGGATCGATAGGCAGTGCATCGTAGTGACGGAACAAAATGGCTTCGCCATAACGTGCCATCAGTAATTTTGGCGGTAAAGTACCATCAAACGTCCACACATGCTGAGGATCTTGGGTAGGTAAATTATGGTTTAGCTTTATTGATAAACCTTCATTACCCGGCTTTCCATCGCCATCAGCATCGACATAGTACAGTCCACCCGGATCACCATGATCAGGATCAGGGGCGCGAAATTCCCCCACCTTGTATTCATGAAGCTGTTTCTTGTCACGCAGACCACCATTGACGCGAGCACCCGTCTGGGCAGATTGAAAGTAAGCTTGTGCAGGAAACTCATCCCAACGTTGATGGGCAAACCATTCACCAGTCGGGCGACCATCAGCGGGCATTGCCATATCTGTCGGTAAACCAAGACAATCCTTTACTTTAGCTTCCCAAGGATTAGTTGCTGTAATTAGTTCATGTGCATCTGTCTCGTCCGATTTTCGAGTGGGAATTGAATGAAGATCTTCCCTCAGAAAATCATCAAGGTCATCACCATTTGGAATCCCATCACAATCCGCAGGCACGGGAAACGTCAGCGGTATGGATGATGAAGACGTGTCAGAGCTAGATATATTCTCAAGCCCAAATTCTTCAAACAACAATAACTTGTCTTCAAATTCATAAGCGCACTTATCACCAATACACAGCGGGCTGGGTACAGGTACGGGATTAAGACCATTTTCGGTTGGGATGTTGAATTCCGCATGGACAGGCAGCGTAAACGCTAAACAGCCAGACAACGCCGCTATAGCCACAGCCAAACCGATAGGTTTATTGGTTTTGGAAGAAAGTATTTCGCCCTTATCCGTGTATTGTTTATCAACGTTTTCCTTCACGCTGAGATTGTTCGTTTTTTTCATGGTAAATTCCTCTTATTGACGGTATGAGGATTTGCACAAACTTGTCGTCAAATGCAAATGTTTCATATCAATTCAGCTTAGATTAGTTAGGTATGAAGCTTTCCCAAAACAAGCCGAAACTCCTATTGTTATTTTTAAACTTTCACCAAGAAGTCGCCTTGCCTTAGCATTGGTGAGCCTAGTTCTAAAAAGTCATCGGCACTTGTCAATTAATCGACTAGCAGAACACCGTACCGATAGCTTACAACTTGCTGGGAAATATCAAATCCTTGCAGAGCTGATTTTCCTCCCAACATTTACTATTAAGCCTGCATTAGGATTTTTGCTACCAGAGCAGACCGTTTTCGTGCAACTACCTGTTGCAGTAAGAAATCTCTAAAAATTCAAAATCCGCCTTCTTCCAGAGGGAATAGCTATTTTTAGTGACTTCCTAATGAAACTCCCTAAATACAACCCAAGACCATTATTGATTCGGTCTTTTAATGTTTGAACCGTTCGTGCTGAGCGATTCGAAGCTCACACACCTTCCGACAGGCTCAAGACGAACAGTAATTAAAACATCACAAGGTCGAATCTATAGATTAAAACTCATCGTTTCGGCAGTGCTAGTACCCAAGTCCAGAATTCAAGGTTGGTTAAAGTAGAGACGCAAATTTTTGCGTCTCTACGTACCATCTCTGTTACTGAATACCAGCAACCTCTATGAATGGAGGAAGTGCGGAGAGGATAATGGCATCCCCTCCCCTAACCCATCAGCCGGTATGACGACCTAACTTAACGACATTGAGATACGACTTCGGACTACCGAATTCTTACGCTTATATTCTCCTGAACTGTACCCGCTGAGGAGCGTAAGCTAATCCGTGTCGTGCAGGCCAATCCATTTTGGGTTGAATATGACCAACTACCGTTGTTTACAGTACGTGGCGTACCCAAATTCAATAATGTGTTCGAGTCAGAAGGCACTGTCGCTGAGGTATACAATTGAATGCTGTTGGTTGTTGAGTTTGTACCGCGAACCGACCATTCACCACCGTTATTTCTCCTTTTGCATTGAGGCGTATTGACAGTTATCGTTTCAGAAACAACCGCATTGACCGTCACTTGCTGTACGCAGTTTGCACTCAACCCTGCTGCATCCGTGGCTGTCCAGGTTACCGTTGTCAGTCCGAGCGAAAGATCACCGGCTGGTGTACGGGTAACGACAGGCGTAGACACGTTGTCAGTCGCAACCAACAGCGGCAACGCTTCGCCTTGTGTTAAAGTCACGGTTGCTGGGCAGTTTGTGAAAACTGGGGGAACTTGATCCGTCGCTTCCACTACGGTAACAACGAAGCTAACGGAATTAGCATTTCCCGCAACGTCACTTGCACTACAAGTTACCGCGTTTGCACCAAGTGGCATCGTAGCGCCAGAAGCTGGCAAACAACTTACACCTGCGGCACTGACCCCAGAGAAAGTATCAGTTGCAGTTGGCGCAGTATAAGTAACTACTGCTCCCGCCGCACTGGTCGCTGCTCTTGTAAACGATGCTGGTGTACCCGTAAAGGTAGGTGCAATTGTGTCTACCCTTAATGTGGGAGTAGCCACTGTCGCCGATGTGCCACCACCACTGGTTGCATTACATGAGAACGATTGACCTACTGTATTTCCTACCGCAGCTTGATCAACACAACCAACTCTAGCCGTAATTGGTGTATGAGGATCAGTCACTGTCCACGTTACACTAGGCGATGTCTTATACCAGCCAGCCAAACCATCAACCGCAGGGGCAACAACAAAGCTGACTAGCGGAGCGGTATTGTCTGCAACAGTTACGTTAAAAGTACGGTTGGCCGTATTGCCCGCCACATCCCTTGCTGAACAAGTAACCACTGTAGTACCCATAGGGAAGGTTGAACCCGATGCTGGTGTACAACTTACCCCACCATTCAGGCCAGACCCTGGGGTCGGATCAGTCGCGGTCGGCGTAGCATAGGTCACCACAGCACCATTTGATCCAGTTGGGTTACGTGTGATGTTGGCAGGTGCAGTGAAAGTAGGCAAACCAATATCTACCTTTACAGTCCGAGTTATCGTTCCGGTTGAACCACCTGCACTAGTTGCACTACAGGTCATGTTTACACCTGCTGATGCCGTCGAGGTTGATCTTGTTGCTGGTGTACAAGCTGGACTGGTAACAGCTGACTCGGCATCAGTGACTGACCAAGATGTAGCTACAGGCGCTAAAAACCAACCCGATGCAGCAGGTGCTGCTGGCACAGTGTTGAAGACGACCACGGGCGGCGTTTGGTCTGCCACGGTCACTACAAAGCTGGTGCTGCTGCTATTGCCTGCAACATCACTAACCGAACAGTTGACTGTAGTAGATCCCATAGGGAAAGCCACACCAGACGCTGGTAGACAACTTACGCCCGTTGCACTAACACCAGAAAAAGTATCGGTAGCCGTCGGGTTTGTATAATTGACCACTGCACCAGTCGGGCTGCTTGCTTGTTGCGTGAACGCGGCTGGCACATCCGCAAGAACGGGCGCAACGGTATCGACTTTAATGATTGCCGTGGTCACGGGTAGAGACGTTCCGCCTGCACTCGTCGCGGTACATGAAAGTGGCGGTTGCCCGGCAGGTGACGTATTAGCCACTGCGGGTACATTGGTACAGCCTGCTCTTGACGAAATAGCCGATTCGGCATCCGTTACCGTCCAGGTTATGCTTGGCGATACCAAATACCAACCGGATGCATTCGGTGTCGCTGGGCTTACCGCGACGCTGACTATTGGTGCCGTTCTGTCTCCGCCAACTGTCACTATTTGCGAGCAGGTCGCCGCGTTGCCGTTGGCATCGGTTGCTGTCCAAACTACGGTAGTGTCGCCATTAGGGAATGTCACTGGTCGATTGTTTGTGATAACGGGCGCTGTGTCCAGATTATCCTGGGCGGCCGCTGTACCGATACTAGCAGGCTGAGTACCAGTCGTAGTGACCGTTGTGGGGCAAGTTACAGTCGGCTTCTCCCTGTCTGGTGTCAACAGGAAAGCGTGGGGTTCTACCTTATTGAGATTGTTAACCGTGTCAACTTTTGTCAAAGTGCCAATACCGACAATCTGGCCACCATCGTTGATAGCATTGGCTTCGGACAACACCCAGCCAGTGTTGGGCAAAATCAACCCGTTGAGATCGGCTAATGCGGTGGCTCCAGCCTTACGGACGATAGCGCGTTTTGCTGCGCCGCCCGCCGTGGTGGAATAACCGACTACATCGCCATTTGCATTAATGTCGATACCGGCAGTATGGCTGCTAGTGGTTGTCAAAGCGCCAAGATTTACCATGCCTTGTCCAGCCTGCCAGATAAAACCTTGGAACACTGTATCGCCAGTATTACTGGAAATCCCAGTGACTTGACCTTGGGCATTAATAGCCATCGCCTCACTATAAGTGCCACCCAAGGTTCCCAAGTCCTGAGCTGGGTTGTTATAAGGCGGTGTCCAAAGAGTAGCGTGGGTGACACGATTAGCATCTTCGGCATAACCGACAACCTGACCGATAAAATTGATGTCGTTACCCTGGCTATTACTACCACCAAGCGTACCAAGGTCAGTAGGCGAGGCAACAGAATTAAACCAGACAACACCTCGCTCGGCGACATTGCCAGCGATGCTGGCGGAACCGGTTATCAAGTCGTTATCGTTTATGGCTGTGGCACGGCTGAACTCTCCGCCCAAGGTCGGTAGACCCTGCATCAAGCCAAGCGCCCCAAGTGTCCAGACAAAGCCGTGGGTGTCAACGTCACTGACGATACTGGAATTGCCAACGACTTTTCCTACGTTATTAATGCCAGCGGCTAAAGCATAAGTGCCGCCGAGGGTGTTAAGATCTTCCAAACCGATACCATCCTGCCAAAGGAATGGGTGTAGAGCAGAATTAGATGGCAGATGGGAATAACCAACTACCTGTCCTGCCTCGTTCAATGCTGCGCCGTTGCTGTAGGAACCACCGAGGGTGCCTAAATCGGTCAAGGTGTATTGCGGCACGGCATGGGCTGTTCCAATTGGCAAGCCTATGGCAAGCGGAGCCGCTAACAGAGCTTTAATAATATTTCGTAAGTTCTTCATGGTCCGTACTCTCAGAAATTGTTTAAAGGAACGATGGTGTATCGATCCAACTTGATGGTTCCAAGTCCGGTGCCGATAACGGTAACTTCGGTAAAGCCATGAGGATCTTCCACGCCGGTAAAGTGCACATTACCACGCTGTTCATTAGTGAAATCTCTAACAGGTGTAGCCTGTCCGTTAACAATGAACTGTAACCCGTCCAACATCCGCCCCTCATCTAGGGGGGCAGTTGGGTCGAGAAACAGGAAGGGGTCAACCACAAAGCCAAACTGGGCGATGCGTTTGTTAAATCTGATTTTGAATGGCCTAGAAGCATCCATTGGCGTATTTACAAGAGTAGACCGCCCGTTGACCGCGTATTCGATGGTGGTCTTGTCCAAATTAGAAACATTATCTTCAGGTAGCCAGTTGATTGTTGGTGCTACATGGTTGTTACCGATAGTCGTGGAGAAGAAGTCAGGTCCCAAACGCATCAACCCGTTGCCACAGTTGATGTTGTTTGCGTTGACATCTCCCGTCAGTAAACAGGAAGTAAGGCCCTCGCCGGCGGCAGCCAAACGCGCATTTAGGGTAGCTTGGGCAGTTGTGCTGGTCATACCCACTTTGACCAGATCGACAAAGAACAACGAGAAAGTCGTACTTTGCGGCCTGATGGCATCAGCACCGATCAGTCGCGGTGCAGCTGCGGCTGGCAGAGCCATAGCCGTACACAGCACTAGCGCAATATTTATTGTGATTACCTTTAAATACATTGTTAATCCTTAGTTAAAGTTCAGAAAAACTGCATAAATATAATTTAGCAGTCAGTTAATACTATTAATGACAAGCCATAATCATTAGGGTGTTCGAACCATTTCACCATTTGTTGTAATCGACACGCCAATGGTGAATCCCATAAAACAATGCAAAAGTTCAAATCTGTAAAAATACTTTACCTTTTGTTAGCCTTGAATTGTTAGCCTTGACTCTGTCATACGGCTCTCAAATCATCTTGCATGGCAAACTTTCCTTACTCCGACTGTCATTTTCAAAAACTAAAGTGATGAACCCTGACTTTTGTGATTCATCCACTTACTAAAATGAGTTGAAACCATTACCGTACATATATGACCTCAACTCCTGCGTTCTTTGGGACTCACGGCGAACACCCTGGGGTGATCGCCGTGTCCTTTATTTCTCTCTCTCATACCGACCCGCTAAAAGTGATTCGGTATGGGATTTTACTCAGCTTTATACTGGTCCACTAACGAACGAGTTACCGTTACTGGTGGTACAAGTAACCTGCCAGTTACCTGTAGCCGCTGGACCTGGGTTACCGATGACGATAAAACCTGCCGCCTGAGTCCAGTTAGTGGTGACACCTATCTGTCCAAACTCACCATTCACGTTATTGTTTCTGGTCAGCCTGCAAGTGCCGCTTGGTGCTGTCGTTCCTACCGGAGCGCCAACATTGATACCTGCATAGGTGGTTGTGAAACGGATCGACCATACGCCGCCTTGGAAACGAACCCTATTAAAGGTGGGTGTTTCTAATGCAGTACGGAAAACAATGTTGGTTTGGATAGGCACAGAACGTGAATTCGCTGTATTAGCTACCGTGTAACTGAAGCTTTCTACAACGTTGTTAACAGTTATAGTCTGACCCACCGGTGTGTAAACGAGAGTGCCGTTGGCATTTACGCTTACTGTTCCACGCACTGTGGTAAGGCTCTTGGCATCACCCGATAAGGTTTGACCAGCACCTGCCACTAGCAGAACTGATGCAGGATCTATCGCGGTGTTGCTCAAACCCGTCACATCGTTCCTCAATACATTCACGGTACGGGCACCGCCGGTGCGGAAGACTACAAAGTTATCCGCTACACCAACTGGCGGCGGAATGACCTTATCTACGCTCAAATCCACTCTAGCAACATTAGTCACTGTGTTGTCGGTGGTGTTTTGGATAGCGTAATAGAAGTTCTGGCTGATCGCTTCCATACCTTCTACAGCAGTGAAAGTCACAATGCCACCTGCTGCCGGTGCAGTAATCGTACCGACTTCTGGCTGACTGATTACTACGATACGGAAGTTCGCAGGAGTAGTATCGATGCTTGCAGTCGTCTTTTCCAGGTCTGGGTCTGCGCCATAACTTGCTGAGACTAGATCTAAGAGGGTTGCACCTGTACCAGGAACATTGTCAAAATCATCACTGACAGCACCCACAAGCAAAGCTGCGTCGCTGTTACCGGTGAGACTGATCGGATGACTGGTTTCACTGCCGCCCGAGTTAGACTGTACGAGAATTCCTTCAGGCGGAATGCGGAAGTCTCCACCAAACGTGGTCAGATCCTTCTCCAATACCATGTCATTGCTGACCATACCAGGGCAATTCTCAGTCGGTGCGCTAAATGCGCCGTAACTTGGGGCTTGCAGATTCAATGGCAACGTCGCGCCATTCTCGTCACCGGAGTGGGCGGCGATACAAAGCGTCTTCGTTACTGGGTTGAAAGTTGACTTGGTAATGACCACAGCATCAACAATACCAGAAGATGCGCGTGAAGCAGGATTACTGGTCAAGTTGGTGACTGTCACCGAAGCGGGAATCGTTTGCAACGGATCGAACTCTAGGTGAGCATGATAACGACCGGTAGGGTTGCCACCAATTTCTTCTTCCTGCATAGTGACACTAGGAAGGTGCTGAGATGCATCCGAAGAGGCGGTCAGAACCATGTTTTGTGCTTTATTAGCTTCAGCCCAAACGTCTACCGCAGCTGTAGCATTGTTACGGACATAAGTAGCCTTGGTAACAGCAACCGGATCTTGAATGGGAAGATCCCAGATACGACCTGAAATTGCGGCCAACTCTTCAAAAACCGGAGTACCAATGCTACCGTCCCCTATCAGGTCGCAGCCAAGAGGCGGTGTAATTTCCACATAATTATTGAAACCCAATTCTTCATGCCCTGGGCCTGCGGGAATGGTGCTGCCAGTGAATAAGTGAGGCGTGTTGGGATCGCCAATGTATTTGCGCGGCGCACCACCACCGACAGGGTTAATGGTTACGGCTGGGTTGGTAACACTCACTGGTGACAGACCATCCTGACCTACATTCCATTTCAGGAAGGGTCCGGTGTGACCTGCCAAGGCAGCGGTAAAATCACCAGGGATGGCAGTCTTATCGTCTGTGAAGAACAAAGCACGAGCACCTTCTTCCATCTCATAGTCGCGGACAGAAAATGGCGTACGAATGGTGTACGTACCTGTACAGGCACCACCCTGTGTTTGCAAGTCTATACGGATACGTTCACGAGAAAACACGACTTCTTGCGGATCGTTCGCAAGATGTACGGCTGGCGGCTCACCATCGGCAGTCAGATAAGCCATTTCCAAATGACCTATCCAAGACATACTACCACCGTTAATTGGAACCTCTATGTCAGCAGCAGCGTAGAACGCTTCTGGACCAATATTGCCTGCAAAACGACCAGGCGTGGCATCAGCGGTACTGGTTAAGCACAATGGACCGTTGCCACCATCATCAGGAAAGATACACTGGGCGAGCGCCATGCCGCCAGCGTCCGCAGTTTCGCGGTACCAATCTGGGAAGAAGTCGGTACTGCTAACAGGACCGTGGTCACGAAGCACGGCGTTTGCCATGCCGCTTACTAAAATTGTACCGACCAAAGCGGTACGTATTACATTACGCAGCTTGCCTTTGCCAGTCTTTAGGGTTTGTTCGTTTATCTTCATGTCAGACTCCATTTTTGTGTTGTTAAGTTGTGCAAAGGTGGCAACGTCGCTGGCACAAGCCAATCCCGTAAACTCCTTGTTAAAGTTTTTTTCACTAAGATTCTCCTTTAGTAAAAGTTGGTAAAACTATTTTCACTGCAACAAATTCAGAAGTGGCTTATCACTCCCATCCTTTCGAGCGGTTTTTCCGCTTCATCCCCAAAATCCCTATCTTAAAAAGTGACCCACCTTATCCATATTGGTCGTTGGTCAAAAATTAAATTAATCACTGATTATTTATTTCTTGACTTTTCACTAATTTCCTTTGAT
Source organism: Methyloglobulus sp. (assembly GCF_964779595.1). NCBI lineage: Bacteria > Pseudomonadati > Pseudomonadota > Gammaproteobacteria > Methylococcales > Methylococcaceae > Methyloglobulus > Methyloglobulus sp. Next base: position 41,404 of record NZ_CBAROL010000005.1, on the reverse strand, counting down.
AATTAAACTGTGTTTAGTGAATACAAGTTTTGATTTTTCACGTAACGAAAGAGTTGTTATCCTCACAGAGGTGAGGCAACCTGTTCAGTGTCAGAAAAATCGGTATTACTTTCCGTGCTGAGGCAAAAAATCTAAAATACGCTACACTTTCCGACTACAGCGTTAAAGCAACGCACCCAAATACAGCGAGCAGCCGCAATTGTTTGCTTTTTATAGGCATGGTCGCCGCGTGCTACTCTACTCAGTTTAAAATCTGGGTATATGCGTATGATTACCTATAGACTGAAGCTTAAAACCTTGCATAAGCAACTATAAACCGTTGCAAAATCTCACAAACGCCCCTTACATTTGTCTTGTGATTAGGTTATCCGAAATTACAAGTAATTAATCTACGGTAAACACCTGAAAATGCCTCAGGTAAACACCTGAAACTGTCTCAGGTAAATACTGTAGGTGAAACTAAGGTCTAGCTTCTTGAAGGAGTTGATTTATGTAGATTGGCTTTGGAGATCCTTGGAGTAGGTTATGGCACAGTGGAAAACGGCTGTGACAAATACACCTAATTTAAGTGATTTTTCAGTGCTTCCAAGCAACGACGCTCCTATCCCTTATCCCAAGAGACGACTACTAGAACACAAAAGGTGGGGAGTTAAAAATTTACTTTAAGCTTGTTTGTATCAATTCTACTAACTGATATTCTTCGATGGGTTTGGTTAGGTAGGTGTCAAATCCCGCATTAAGGGCTTCGTTTATTTTCTCGTTATCTGCGTAGGCACTGACGGCGACCACCTTAAATTTTAAGCGCAGTTTACGAATCTCTTTTACCAATTCTAAGCCATTCATGACTGGCATGTTGATGTCTATCAAAGCTAGATGGTAATGATTTCTCTGAATTAATGCCAAGGCTTCTTGCCCGTCCATTGCAGAGTGTACTTTGCAACCTATTTGCTCCAACATACTGACCAAAAACAGCAGATTGATTTCGCTATCATCGACAACCAAGACATTGACTTCATTAAATTCGGCATCGGCATTGCTCGAATAAGGCATGGTTTTCGTTTGTTTTTTTGCACTAAGCGGCAAGGGCAGAGCAACTGAAAAAACACTGCCAATGCCCAGTTGACTGTTAACGGTCAATTCGCCAGCCATCAAATTCACCAGTTCTTTGGTAATGGACAGACCTAAGCCTATCCCCTCACGGGTAAAGTTGTTGACGCTGATCTGCACGAATGGTGTAAAAATACGCTCCAAATCGTTTTCGGCAATTCCACAACCAGTATCGGTAATAGTCATTTTAAGCGTGTCGTCATCATAAAATGCAGCCACCTCTACGCTACCGCTGTTGGTATATTTAATAGCGTTATCAATTAAATTAACCAGTATCTGCCGGATACGCTTTTCGTCGCCAAGAAAATGCTGCACCATACAGGTGTTTTTTGTAATGAGCTTGAGACCTTTTTCATCCGCCTTGAATTTACAAATTTGAATGCAATCGGTAAACAATTGTGCAAAGTTAAAGTTACTGACTTCTACGCTAACTTGTTGGGATTCTATCGCCGAAATATCGAGAATTTCGTTAATAAGCTTTAGCAGGTTATCACTGCATTGCTTGATAATCGCAACCTGTTTTTTATCTTCAGCGGTTAGCGATGGCTTCTTTTCCAGTAGCTGAGTAAAGCCAGAAATACCGTTTAGTGGTGTCCTTAGCTCATGACTGATCTTAGCCAGGAATTGATTCTTGGTTTCATTGGCTTGTTCAGCGGAGATTTTTGTTTGTGTTAGTATTTTAGTGCGTTCTTCAATTATGGCTTCAGTATCAAAATAGCGTCCAGTCAGATGCAAGAGGACAATGCCGAGTATGCCGGCAAACCAAAACCCACATAACGTAATCCATTCAATAGACTTATGTGATGCGGTTTTTTCTCTGCCCCAATTATGGTAAAAGCTCAATAGCCAAGTTTGGTCTGCTACATGGATGGGGTTTGTTTGATACGGTTCATAATCAGAGCTGCCAATATTGGTGTAAATGATTTTTGCATCGGAAGCTGCCTGATCGTTTGCAATGATGGTCATTGAACAATTGGCGGTATTAAGCCCATCTAGTGCATGATCAATCAAATCCTGCATAGAAATAGCAGCTACAATTATGCCTAAGGTCTTCTTGCTCTGGTTAATCCCTTTGACGACAGGAACGACCAATTTAAACCCGTTTTTTTCTGACACCAGGAATTCTGTCTCGGTATAGAGAGAACTCCTCAGTATTTTCTTTCTGAGTTCAGAAGGCAACAATCGCAAAGTCTCCGATTTATTGTGTTGGCTATCGTTAAACGCCGAAATAAATTGCCTAGTTCCCCCTGTTTTCTCCTCAACATTAATCCAACTAATTAATTTTATTTCTTTATAAGCAAAGAGCAATTGATTAGTTAAAAGCAACACTTCTTGAGGTTTTATTAATGGTGACGCTAACAAAAAACCCTTAAGCGCATGTAATGAATTCAAATCCAATTGGATTCTGTTTTTTAATGCTTGAGATAAAGTAATGGTTTTATCTTGTAATTGCTTAATGTGTTGCTGGCGATCAACATTACCCAGATAAAAAAATAGGATACACACTAAAGCGAATGTCAGCATAATCGGCAAACCAACTGTTGCTCGACGACGATACCAAATGTCTTGCGAATTGGAAAAAAATATCAGGATCAGCGGCGTGAAAATTAACACGCCTAAGATGTCACCCACCCACCAATTTAGCCAAGCCAGCGGCACATCCGCCAAGGTAATAATACCCAAACTGCGAATTACGATAATGCTGATAGTCGCTGATAACAGACAGCCTATCGGCCCACCCAGCAACATAAATTGGATAATGCATCTACCTTGCACGAGCGGACTTGGAAAGCCATTTATTCTGCGAATTAAGCTGGCTCCAATAAGAGCCGATAAGGCTGCGCCTATCGCGCCAGTAAAATAGACGGGTAAAAATTCCGGATTAACATCAAAAGCCCAGGCATTGACACCGAAACTGCCAATGGCAACTCCCAGTAAGATTCGCTTACCAAGCAGCAAAGTCGCCGCCAATCCTACGCCTGTTGCTGGCATAAGGATTCCTATCGGATCGTTAGGTATTCTGAGCAGCAAACCCAATAAGCCAAAACTAAAAACCGCAATCGCTACCAACACAATATGGGCGAGGGTTTTTCCAAATTGACTAAGTAAGGAGCGGCTTGGCATCTTTACGAAAGCAAGATAGCTTGTTTGATGGCTTGGACGGACTGCACATTTAACCGTCCAGCCCTTTGGTGCTTATCACACAATGCGCCCCTGAAACCCAGGTAGTCGGGCTGATAAGCTAGCAACATAGGGATGTCGTCTAACGTCAATGAACCGGCAAGTCCACAGATTGCGCTTGTGGATTTTACGTGGTTTACAAAACGTTCAATCTGGGTTTTAGACATCGCTTCGGTCAATGAACCTCTGGTTTTATCTTGAGTATCCAGCATGATTCCTTTGAATCCTGCCACTATAAGCCTATCTATTAAGCTGAAATCGGGATTAGTATCTGCGAATAAGACGGCGATCAGGTTAATGTTTGAAGCCAATTGGGCTAATTTTTCAATCACCTGATCTTGGTTTTCGTCTGGGAAAAATCCGATTTTGATGTAATTAACGCCCGTTTCGGCCATCGCTTTTACGGCATTAAAAATCAGCTCCGGCTGCATGGGCAAATCGCCGATTGTTGCGCTGACGGGACATGCACCATTGATAATGGTGACGATTTTCCTAACCAGCTCAATCTCCAATCCACCCAAAGAACCCAATGCAGGATTCTTCAAGTCGATAATATCGACATTTTCAGCCAAAACCAGTCTAGCTTCTTCCACACTGTTAACGCTGGCGAGCATTCCGGTCATGTGTTGACATTCATTTTATGATTATCAACGACTGCCATTATCCATCCCCAGGCTTCCAACTCACGTTCTCCTGCGGTTTTTTCCAGGCCGATGCGTAAGTATTCAATTTCTGATTCTATTTTTTGCAACGGCAATATATCCAGTCGGCTGATTAAAATCGCCGCTTCCAATACTGCAAACTGGGCGCGATTGAACCCCCTAAAAGGCTGGTGATTTGCGGTGTGTAAGGTTTTGCAAAATAATTTAGGTCGGGTGGCATTATCCGCAATCCTTTCAACCATTATTTCCGAATGCGCTAATGCACATTCCAATACTTTACCTGAGATCTCTTGTGCTGGTTTTAGCGACCAATCTTTACGTCCGGTCAAGCATCCTGCAAATACGCGCACATCATCGCAATAGTTGATTACGCCAACTTTCGTTTCTAAAAAATTGTTCAGCGTAGTCGATGGACGAAATGGCAGGATAATAAAGCTATCGCCTTCCACATGGATGCCCATCGGGGCGATGTGTGTAATGCCTTCACTATTCTGGGTAGTGACTATCGTTTCTTGTATCATTTTTTTGCTAGGGTAGTTCCGGCGGATTTAAAACTATGAAGATCAATGGCTTGCTCTGCAACATCAGTTGCACAACCCCAATCCAGCGGCTGGTCTTGGTTGAACCGCTTACCTAATTGCCAGGCAATTTCAGCCCTAGCCAATTCCACGCCTAAATAAAACGCATGACCTACATCATCTTTTACCGCTAGCTTGGGATAAAGATCAAAAGGGTCGGTCGCGGTATACAAACCGTCACGATTAAAAATATGCACACCTTCTGCACTGGTTTGGATGCGGTAGCTTGGATCGGTGATCTGGCTTGCCAGTTCCTTGATCTCATCTTGTGAATAAGGGAAAGGCGAGGTCTCATGCAAAGCCATCAAACCTGAATCAATATGCTTAGGTAATGTGTCCTGTTCTTTTGCAGCAAACATAATGCGCCGAGCCTTATCCGCTTCTTTAACTGAACGGCAGGCATGTCGGCTAACTTCGGTGGCAAGAATTTGGTTGATGTTGAGTTCCGAGCAAATTCCCAGCAGCAGGGCATTCATCCCCGCCGTGTCAGCATGGGTCAATTCGGTGATATTGCCCACGCCCATCATGATTTCGATGTCGGGATGATTTTTCCTGACTTCGTAATAGCGCACGATTGATTGGGTAAAGCCGAAATGGATAGGATCGAGGATGGGATCGACGATAAACGGGCGGTTTTTGGCTTGCATGAGGGCAATCGCCCTATCTAATGAAGCCAAATCTTCATGCGTTTCTGGAATCAAGATAGGCGTTGCAGCAACTTCATCGGCAATCCAAAGCGTGTTTTCATGCAGACTGAGCAAATAATCCGCGCCTGCCTTGCCGCCACGAAGCAGGTCTTCGTTGTTTAAGGAATCAATACTGACGGTGAAACCTTGCTGTTTTAGTGCCTGAATTGCTTCTTCCATGTGCGGAAAATCCGTGCTGGGTAAGCAACCGATGTCGATAACGTCTGCGCCATTGTTTTTATAATAGTGGGCGCGATTAACGATTTCTTCGACAGTGATATTAGGCGCATCGACAATTTCGGCAAAAATTTTGACGCTGTAGCGGCTTAAATCATATTTATGCGCCTCTTTGCCGAAATACATCGGCAAATCCTTGAGTTCTTCTGGCCCCCTTTCAACAGTGATCTCAAGTTCTTTAGCCAAAGACTCAACATCACCCCGGCAACGGCCTGGGATAATGATGCGGTTGGCACCAAAAGTGTCTTTTAACCGCCGCAGTATCATATCGGTCGTCATCAAGGCGGCAACCTTTACCCCAAGCTGATGCACGGTGTAGGTGAATTCCGGCTGCATTTTTTCCAGGATGCCGCGCAGTTGCTTTTCCGCCAACTTTCCGGTGAGAAAAAGTAAATGCTCGCTCATGACAAAGACGCTAGCCGCTGATTAACGGTAACGATCAATTCCTCAACACTTTCGACAACGGTTGTATATTCAAAAGTGCGGATTTTGTCAGTGCCTTCCAGGTCGATTTTGCGCGGATAAACCATCACTTTGCCGCCGGGTGCGGTCGTTTCCATCTCTGGGGCAATGTCGCAGGGATAGACAATACACGGCACTTTGCACTTCCCGGCTTGGGAATAGAGGTTGGTCACCAGATTATCGGCAATGCCTAACACGCACTTGGCAATCGTATTCGACGTGGCAGGTGCCATCACGAACGTATGGTAATGGCCTTTATAAAACAGGCCGACGGGCGGCGACGAGGCGGTTTTGTCACGAAAAACCGGATGCTTTGCCCGCACATCATCCAGGCTAATGCCATACATTTTCAGCACTTCTTCACCTGCCGGACTGATATAGACATCCACATCTTCCAAGGTCAGCAAAAATTCCAGGCATTCTTCTATATAATGACCTGATCCGGTAATCGCCCAGGCCAAACGGGGTTTATTCATGACAACAATAGCTTAGAGATAAACTTTGCATTATACCTTAAGGTAGCATGGGCAACGCACACAGGAACACAGTGATCTTTAACGACAGCATAAAACCGCTAATTATGGGCATTTTGAACGTGACCCCCGACAGCTTCTCCGATGGCGGCAAGTTTAACCACGTCGATGCGGCAGTACGGCAAGTTGGGCAGATGCTGGCAGAAGGCGCTGATATTATCGACATCGGCGGTGAATCCACACGCCCTGGCTCTGATCCCGTTAGTTCGGATGAACAGATTCAACGCGTCATTCCTGTGATTCAAGAGATCCGCAAGCAGTTTGCTAATGAATTTATGATTAGCATTGATACCACCTTAAGCACGGTTGCCGAAGCGGCATTAGATGCGGGCGCAAACCTTATCAACGATGTTTCAGCGGGGCAAGATGACCCGGATATTCTAGCCTTAGCTGCCAAAAGATCAGCACCAATCATCCTTATGCACAAGCTAGGCACACCGAAAACAATGCAGGATGACCCTTATTACGTAGATGTCGTTACGGAAACCATTGATTTTCTTAAATCAAGGATAGCTGTAGCATTGCAGGCTGGCATAAAAGAAGACAATATCCTGATTGATCCAGGTATCGGCTTCGGTAAACGCAAACAAGATAATCTCGATTTATTGGCTAATTTAGATAAGCTTGTTGCATTAGGTTTTCCGGTGCTTTTAGGTACAAGCCGCAAGCGGTTTATGGGAGCAATCTGCAATGTCACCGAACCTTCGGAGCTGGTCACTGCCACAGCCGTAACAACTGCCCTGGGTGTAATGGCGGGGGTGACAGTGTTTCGAGTGCATGATGTTAAAGAGAACAGGCAGGCGGCCGATGTGGCTTGGGCGATTAAACAATGTTATCAACAAACCAAGTAACTCCTCAGCTTATTCATCCAGAACTGATTAAGCTGGAAAAATCCTTCGGGAAATCAGTCCTCAATAAAATTGATGATCCGTTTCTCGAAAATCATCAGATCAAGCTATGGATAAAACGCGATGACCTCCTACATCCCATCATATCCGGCAACAAATGGCGCAAGCTCAAATATAATCTGGATCATGCCTTATCGCTAGGTGCGGATACCCTCATCAGCATGGGCGGCACTTACTCCAATCACCTACATGCTTTGGCGTATACAGGCAAAATGCTTGGACTGAAAACCATCGGCATTATTCGCGGTGAGCGACCCGAACCTTTAAGCCCTACCCTGCTGGATATGGAAAGCTGGGGCATGGAATTAAGATATATCTCACGCTCAGAATATCGACAATACAGAAGCTATAAACATTGGCACGATTTGCCTGGCATCAAACCCAAGCAATACTGGTTGCCAGAAGGCGGGGCAAATAAGCTCGCGTTAAAAGGCATTGCAGAATTGGTCAGTGAAATCGATATTAAATACGATAGCTTAAGTGTGGCATGTGGAACGGGCGCGACTTTAGCCGGTCTTATCAATGCCGTTCCTAAGCAACAATCCGTATTGGGTTTTGCCGCCTTAAAAAAGGCCAGTTTTTTAACATCAGATGTGCAATCATTGCTATCTGGAGAATTTCATCACTGGGAAATATTTCATGATTACCATTTCGGTGGATTTGCTAAACTTAAGCCAGAATTAGCGTTATTTATGAGCCAATTTGAGCAAATAACATCAATCCCATTGGAAACCGTGTATACCGGAAAAATGCTGTACGGCATCTACGATTTAATCGCTAAAGGGCATTTTGGTCTCGGAGAGCGTATTATTGCTTTACACACTGGTGGCTTACATGGCAAAAGAGGTTACCCCTAATGGAAAGAGTACTAGAACCTGAGTTAATGGAAGACCTGGAACAAGTTTTCGCTTATGCAAAAGCGGATTTTGAACAGCCGCATAAAAAATTTGTACAGCGCATCAAAACGCTGGTGAAAGACTCCAGCTTTAGCGGCAAAGCACTGGATTTGGGCTGCGGCCCAGGCGATATTAGCCGCCGCTTTGCAAAGGCATTTCCGCTGTGCAAAGTTGATGCTGTTGATGGTTCTAAGCCCATGATAGATTACGCTTTGAACACTATTTCTGCTGATTTGCAAGCACGTCTACATTTCATTCACGGAAAGTTACCCGATGTTGAGCTGCCAGAGTTGCATTACGATATTATTTTCAGCAACAGCCTGCTACACCACTTGCCGAACCCACAAGTGCTTTGGCAAACCATAAAACAACATTCCAGCACAGGTACACGTATAGCCATAATGGATTTATTGCGACCCCGTAGACTATATATGGCTGAATCGCTGGTAGCTATGTATGCGTCAACCGAGCCCAAAATATTGCAACAGGATTTTTACAACTCCTTATTGGCGGCGTTTACGATGGTAGAAATTGAAGCGCAAATAATTCAAGCTAGACTATCGCTAACAGTCGAACAAATCAGTGACCGCCATGTTTTTATTTCTGGAATAGCAAGCTGACACGAATGGACTACCTATGACAAACCTCCACATAGCATTAAAAGAACCGTTGGAAGCTATCGACTTACAAAAGCCGGAATACTATATTAACCGCGAACTCAGCCTGCTGGAGTTCAATAAGCGGGTGTTGGCACAAGCCAAAGATGAAAACGTGCCATTGCTGGAACGGCTTAATTATCTGTGTATTTCATGTTCCAATCTCGATGAATTCTACGAGGTTCGGGTTGCTGGCGTGATCCAGATGGCAGTGATTGATCCAAAAGCAATCGGTCAAGATGGCTTAAATCCCAACGAGCAACTGGCACTCATTGCCGTTAATGCTCATGAATTAGTCTATGAACAATACCGCGTACTAAATGACGTATTGATCCCGAAACTTCAGCAGGAAAATATCAATTTTATCCGTCGTAATGACTGGACGGAAGCGCAGCAACAGTGGCTACAAACCTACTTTAACGATCAATTATTACCGATCTTATCCCCCGTCGGTCTCGATTCTGCCCACCCTTTTCCACGTATATTAAACAAAAGTTTAAACTTCATTATTTCCCTGACTGGCAAGGATGCCTTTGGGCGCAACAGTGGTCGCGCCATTTTGCAAGCACCTAGATCCTTGCCACGGATTATCCAGTTTCCGGCAGAAGTAACCCAAAGTGGATCTTGCGATTTTGTATTTTTATCGTCGATTATTCATGCGTTTGTGGGTGATTTGTTCAATGGCATGACCGTCAAGGGTTGTTACCAATTCCGAGTAACGCGCAACAGCGACTTTTTTGTCGATGATGATGCTATCGATGACTTGCTGCTTGCCGTACAAGGCGAATTGGCGATGCGGAATTACGGGGATGAAGTGCGTTTGGAAATTGATGCCAACTGCCCTGATGAAACCGTCAGCTTTTTGCTAGACCGCTTTGAAATGACACGAGATCGCCTATTTCTTGTCGATGGTCCGGTCAATCTCAACAGATTGCAGGAAATAATCGTATTAGTTAATCGCCCTGACCTCGCTTTTTCCCCATTCAAGCCTGTTGTCCCTGCACAATTGGCGCGAAATAAGGACATTTTCGCGGCTATCAAGCGTCATGATATATTGCTGCATCATCCATTTGAATCGTTTACACCCGTCGTTGAATTCCTGCGTCAAGCCGCCGTTGCACCTGATGTGCTGGCAATCAAACAAACCCTTTACCGTACTGGAGCAGATTCGCCCATCGTCGCGGCCTTAATCAAAGCGGCACGGGCAGGCAAGGAAGTAACAGTTGTCATCGAACTACGAGCAAGGTTTGACGAGAAGGACAATATCAGCTTGGCAGCCAAATTACAGGAAGCTGCCGTCCACGTTGTATATGGCGTGGTAGGCTATAAAACCCATGCCAAAATGTGTCTGGTGTTGAAACGGGAAGGTAAAGAATTATGTAATTATGTGCATTTAGGTACCGGCAATTACCATCCAAAGACCGCGTTATTGTACACAGATTACGGTTTGTTTTCCTGCGACAAGGATTTAGGCGAAGATGTCAGAAGAATATTTGCACAACTGACCAGTTTAGGAAAAGTCAGCAAACTCAATAAATTGCTGCAATCACCTTTTACGCTACACAATGGCATTATTGCAAAAATTGACCGTGAAATTCTGCATGCCCAGGAAGGCAAAACTGCCAAAATCATCATCAAGGTAAACGCGGTTGTTGAAGAACAAATCATTCAAGCACTGTACCGCGCATCACAGGCGGGAGTTAAGATTAAACTTATCGTTCGAGGTATTTGCTGCTTACGTCCAGGGATTCCAGGGGTTTCAGAACATATCGAAGTGCGTTCTATCATCGGTCGTTTTCTGGAACATGCGCGGATTTATGCCTTTGCCAATAATGGTAGCTGGGAAGTTTATGCGTCCAGCGGGGATTTGATGAACCGTAACATGTTCCAACGCGTAGAAGCCTGCTTTCCTATTGAAAGCAAACGCTTACACAATCGTATTCTGCATGATCTGGATGCTTATCTGAACGATAACAGCCAATCCTGGCTGCTACAATCTGATGGTAGTTATGAGCAAATCCGTCGTAAAAAAAATGATCCTGTTATACAAGCACAAACTGTACTATTAGAGGAATTACAAAATTAAATGGCTAATCCCTGTGAAATCGCCCAACTTGGAGCAAAGGTACTAAGGCAACATGCGGAACTTGTCGATCAGGTTGATAGCCCAGACATCCGGCAAATCATTAATGCTATGCAGACCGCATTAGCGGCAACTGAAGGTGTCGGTCTTGCTGCTCCGCAAATTAGCCAGCTTAAGCGGATTATCATCGTCGCCTCACGACCTTCATCGCGCTATCCAAATGCGCCGTTAATGTCGCCAACTATAATGATAAACCCCGTATTTGAGGCTTTATCTAACGAGAAAGAAAAAGACTGGGAAGGTTGTCTGAGTATTCCAGGAATACGTGCCTTGGTGCCGCGTTATAAAGCTATTCAAGTACAATATAACAATGAACAAGGTTGTGCTATCGAGCAGAAACTGGAAGGTTTTGTCGCCAGAGTTTTTCAGCACGAAGCCGACCATCTTGACGGCAAAGTCTATCTGGACAGAGTGGAAAGTAGCGCAGATATTATTTCGGAAAGTGAATATTTTAAGTTATTCCAATCCCAATAATGTCCTTGTTACCTTCTCCAAAGGGAGAAGGCTAGGTTGAGGGGATTCATATAATAACTTTTTGGGATTGGTATTATTCACGCATTAAGTGATTCGGTAGGACGCACAAAGCTTTACTTATGCGCCCCAATCAATACAGAAATTAACTAACCCGCCTAGCCAACGTTCCACCCGCCGTTGCATTAACCGCACAAAATTTGAATTCCGGTATTTTTGCAGAAGGATCTAACGCATCGTTGGTCAGCAAGTTAGCATTGGCTTCGTTGTAGCAGAACGCCATGAACACATTGCCTTTTTGCATCGCATTATCTGATCGTGCATAAGCGGTAATCTTGCCTCGACGTGACGCTATGGTAATCAGGTCTCCGGCTGTAACACCCAGATTTTTCAGATCTTCTGGGTTAAGACTGACCACTGGATCAGGTTCAATCGCATCCAAAGTAGCAGAATGCCGCGTCATGCTGCCAGTATGCCAGTGTTCGAGCTGGCGACCCGTAATGAACACCAGTGGATATTCATCATCCGGTAATTCGTCCGCATGAATATATTCGGCTGGAACAAATTTACCTCTGCCCGATGGCGTTGGGAAGCCGTCGGTAAAGATAATCGGCTGACCATGGTCACCGATGTTTTCAAGCGGGTAAGTTAAGGAATCTTCATTTTCAAGACGTTCCCAAGTCATCCCAGCAATACTGGTCATCGCCAGTCTCATTTCATTGAAGACATCTTCAGGCCCGTTGTAATTCCAATCGCAACCCAGACGTTTGCCTATTTCCTGAATAATCCAAAGATCTTGCTTTGCCTGGCCCGGCGGATTAACGGCTTGCCGCCCCATTTGTACCCGTCTGTCGGTGTTAGAAAAAGTCCCTGTTTTTTCGTAGAAGGCTGAAGCAGGTAAAATCACATCAGCAAAACCAGCCGTTTCTGTGAGAAAAATATCCTGAATCACTAAATGTTCCAGGGCAGCAAAGGCTTCACGGACATGGTTTTGGTTGGGATCAGACATAGCGGGGTTTTCACCCTCAATATACATGCCGAAGACTTCCCCATGCAGGATTGCATGGATCATTTCCACTGTGGTCAAACCGCGTTTTGGATCCAGCTTAACGCCCCACAACTTCTCAAATTTAGCTTGATTAGCCGGATTATCAACAGGCTCATAATCAGGATAAACCATAGGAATCAAGCCCACATCAGACGCACCCTGCACATTGTTTTGTCCGCGCAATGGGTGCAAGCCAGAACCTGGTCTACCAATTTGCCCCGTCATCAAGGCTAGGGCAATCAAGCAACGGGCGTTATCCGTACCATGTATATGCTGGGATATGCCCATGCCCCAAAGGATCATGGAACCTTTTGAGGTGGCATAAAGCCTAGCTACTTCACGTAGGGTATTGGCATCTATGCCGCAAATCGGCGCAACGTGTTCAGGCGAATAGTGCTTGAGATGACCACGCATAGCCTCAAAACCTTCGGTATATTTGGCGATATATGCATCATTCTGTAGCCCTTCCTCGAGAATGACGTGCATCAGGCTGTTGAGCAACGCGACATCAGTATCGGGACGGAACTGCAAAACGTGCGTGGCGTATTTGGCTATGGATGTCCTAATAGGGTCAATCAGGATGATCTTCGCGCCTTTTGCAGCGGCATTCTTCATGAAGGTCGCGCCGACAGGATGATTTACCGTAGGGTTTGAGCCAATGATGATAATGACTTCAGCCTTGGCAACATCAGCAACTGGATTGGATACCGCGCCGGAACCGATACATTCCAGCAATGCGACCACGGATGAGGCGTGACAAAGCCGAGTGCAATGATCGACGTTATTAGATCCAAATCCAGTGCGTACCAGCTTTTGAAACAGGTACGCTTCTTCATTGCTACCTTTAGCCGAACCCAATCCAGCCAAGGCTTTTTTGCCTTTTTCATCACGGATTTTCTTCAAGCCATTAGCGGCAAAATCCAGGGCTTCTTCCCAGCTTGCTTCCCTGAAAACGCTGTCCAGATCTTTGGGATCAAGTAATTCCGTAGTCTTAGCTACGCCCTCACGCCTGATTAAAGGCTTGGTCAAACGTAATGGGTTGTCAATATAGTTAAACCCGTAGCGACCTTTTACACAAAGGCGCAGATGATTGGTAAACCCATCCCTGCCCTCGGTGTAGAGTATTTTGTTATCCTTGATATGGTACTTGATGAGGCAACCTACACCGCAATAAGGACACGTGGAATCGACTGTCTTGTCAGGCACTTGCAAACCTACGTTATTGGCTGGCATGAGTGCGCCCGTCGGACAGGCTTGTACGCACTCGCCGCAACCTACGCAACTGCTTGCGCCCATCGGGTCGGCAATATCGAAGACGATTTCGGAATGAGCGCCACGGTTTGCGTAACCGATGACATCATTCATTTGTGATTCGCGGCATGCCCTGACGCAGCGTGTGCATTGGATGCAAGCATCGAGGTTAACTGCAATCGCAGGGTGAGATAAGTCGGCAACAGGCTGGGCGCGGCTTTTAAAGCGCGGCACACCGACGTTCAACTTATCAGCCCACAAGTCCAGTTCAGAATCCAGCCTATAAGGTGATTTTCCCTGTTCAGGCATATCTGACTTAAGCAATTCCAGCACCATTTTTTGCGACCGTAACGCCCGTTCACTTTGTGCTTGGATCTTCATGCCTTCCGTTGGGGTGCGGCAACAGGAAGGCGCAAGCACCCGTTCGCCGTCGATCTCCACCACACAGGCACGGCAATTACCGTCTGGGCGTAAACTTTCCGTATAACAAAGATGAGGGATTTCCTTGCCGTGACGCTTGGCAATCTGCAAAATGGTTTCGCCTTGATACCCTGACATACTTTCGCCATCGAGCGTAAAGTTGATTTCGGGCTTGTTGATGAATTCTGGGTTAGCAGCCATAGCTTATTCTCTATACTTAATGCTGAGGATTTATTGCAATTCGTCGGGGAAGTATTTGATTACGCAGCGTAATGGATTGGGTGCAGCTTGTCCTAATCCGCAGATTGAGGCATCGACCATCACGGATGACAGTTCCTCCAACAAATCCTTATCCCAAACGGTCTGTTCCATTAAAGCAGCCGCTTTCGCCGTACCTACTCGACACGGAGTGCATTGTCCACAGGACTCTTCCTCAAAAAACTTCATCGCATTCAAGGCCAGTTGTCTGGCACTATCGTGCTTGGAAAAAATAACCACGGCGGCAGAACCGATGAAACAACCGTATTTGTTCAAGGTATCGAAATCCAGGGGAATATCGCCCATAGACGCTGGCAAAATCCCGCCAGACGCACCACCTGGGAAATAGCCATAAAACTCGTGGCCTTCCAACATACCCCCGCAATATTCGGCGATCAGTTCCCGTACCGTGATACCCGCCGGAGCCAGATGAACGCCGGGCTTGTTGACGCGACCGGATACAGAAAAAGACCGCAAACCTTTACGTTCGTTCCTGCCGTGTGATGCAAACCATTCTGGGCCTTTTTCAACAATATCCCTGACCCAATAACAGGTTTCCATATTGTGTTCCAGCGTTGGCCTGCCAAACAGCCCAACTTGGGCAAGGAAAGGCGGTCTCAAACGGGGCATACCGCGCTTACCTTCGATGGACTCAACCATTGCCGATTCCTCACCGCAGATATAAGCGCCTGCACCTCGACGTAGATGTATCGGCTGTAGTTTATGTTCGGACGAAGGGGGATTGGCCTGTAATGCGGCGATTTCTTTGGTCAGGATTTCCCTGCAACCTGCGTATTCATCGCGCAGGTACACATAAATTTCGTCGCAACCTACCGTTAATGCGGCGATTATCATGCCTTCGAGGAAACGGTGCGGATCTTGTTCAAGATAATGCCGGTCTTTAAATGTACCTGGTTCACCTTCGTCTATGTTGACAGCCATCAGCCGTGGGCCAGCAAAACCTTTAACGATACGCCATTTTTTTCCTGCCGGAAAACCCGCCCCACCCAAGCCGCGCAAACCGGAACTTTCCATTTTTTGCAGGATGCTTTCGGAGTCAACCTGCCCTTCCAGCAGGCTTTTAAGTGTTTGATAACCACCGTCAGCTTTATACTGGGTCAAGTCGATGTATTGCGTGATCTTGGCTGCTGTATCGTTGTTATTTACGGCAGTTTTGACAGATTCTGCGGTTGCATGGTCGATAGGATTTTGCCCGACAACTGCAACCGGTGCATGTTGGCAACGCCCTACGCACGGCACTTTTTGTACCCTGACCCCATCACCGAGGTCGTTTTCCAAGCCATGAATCAAATCATGAGCGCCTGACATTTCACAGGCTAAAGACTCACACACCCTGACAGTCAGTGCAGGAGGCACTTGCTGCCCTTCTTTGACAACATCAAAATGATGATAAAACGACGCAACTTCAAATACCTCTGCGGTAGCTAGATTCATCTCATGGGCCAACGCAACCAGATGTTTGGTTGAAAGATGCAGGTACTTATCCTGAATTTTATGCAAATGCTCGATCAACAAATCTTTTTGCCGAGATTCCGAACCCAGCAGCGTCCTAACCTCCTGCACAGAACCCAAGTCGATGGCATGGCCTTTTGGGCCCTTACGTTTTTTCAGGGTAATCTGTTCAGGGGTGATCTTTATAACTGCCACGCGCCGCTTCCTCTAAGTTGTAGATTTTTACCAACATACCGCCAATCCATCACGCCTTACCGACAGGAATCAGATAAAGAGCAATCTTTGGACACTTTATAGCAATGACAATAGTCGTTTCAAACTGTCATTATAACGGCTTATAGGCAACACAAGAACAGCTTATGGCTCAACATGCTTAGAATAATTCATAAAAACCACATAAACAGTCTATATTTCTATTGATTGTAATCAGTAGTGATTGACAGTTTTTGACACCAGGAAACAATGAAGCTTTGACAAACGCCCAATAGCCATCAAATTAAGTTATGAATATCTCTGAATTTCGTGTTGAACCCGCTGACTATCATGCCGATTTTGACGATCTCCGCGCCGTGCGTATAGCCGTGTTTATTGACGAGCAAAACATACCGGAAGAAGTGGAATTTGACGGGATTGATCCAGACTGCCACCACTTCGTCGCTCGTGATAACCAACATCAAGCCATTGGCACAGGCAGGCTTGCACCCGACGGTAAAATTGGGCGAATGGCTGTGTTGCAAACGTGGAGGGGGCAAGAGGTCGGCAAGGCATTAATGCTCGCCCTGATTGATAAGGCACGTAAATTAGGCTGGACAGAGGTGAAACTCAACGCCCAAACCAATGTGTTGGGATTTTACGAGAAATTTGGCTTTGCCAAAGAAGGCGATGCGTTTATAGAAGCCAATATCCCTCATCAGATCATGCGCTTGCAGTTAGAACCCGTAACCATATCCAGCCGCCCTGCCCCGAAACTAAGTGATGCCTTAGTTGAAATTACTGAATTCCAGAGCTTGGAAGATGCTGTGTCCGCAACCCTTCAATTAATTGGCAAGACCCGGCGGCAAATCTGCATCTACAGCCCAGACCTGGAACACGTTTTGTATGGCCGGGCAGAGATTGTCGAAGCCCTCAAGCAATTTGCTATCCATAGTCAAGGCGGTAATGTATTGATTATTGTGCAAGATACGTTGTCGGCACGCAGCCAGCCGCATCCTTTGATTGACCTGGCGCAACGGCTGCCTTCTGCATTTTCACTGCGTACGCCTGTAGAACCTGACGACCTGCAATATCCATCGGCTTATTTGATTAACGACCGCGAAGGTTATCTGTTCCGCCAGCAAAGCAGCCTTTATCGAGGGGTTTGGAGTCTGATCATGCCTTCCCGTAACCGTCAACTCTCTGAAGAATTCGAGCGCGTTTGGCAACGCTCACGACCATGCGCTGAATTTAGGGCGTTAGGTTTGTAGCAGACTTACGATTCTTCTTGATTAGCCCGTGATATTGGCGAAAGCCTTTGTTCAACGCGAATAACCGCCCTGTTCAACACCACAAGGTTGTTTTCTTCAACGATCTGTATACCCATCGTATAAAAAATAGGCAGCCAAAACGGATTGATTAACGCCCCACCTATCGCGCTTTTAGCGAATCGTCTCCAGTTTTTTATCGGGTTATACGATTCGGACAGCACACACATGGGCTGCTCAACAAAAACCCTGCAAATAGGATTCAATTTGGTCTGCTCGGAGCTATTCAACAGTTCCAATGATTCCAACAATTTGCGCTCCATATTATGATAATTCATACGAGCCAGGCTTGAAGTAATGGCAAACGTAAGGGCAACGAGCGGCAAAATAACCGTTGGCGGGGCGACAGGTGCGAATGTGGAAGATAACATGACGATACCCAAGCCCAACATGAGAATATCTTCTCCCCACTCCACATCGCGGTCTATGCCTTTGACGACAGCGGCGGCAGTACAATCAGATTTACCCATCAAATAATGTTGTTCTCGCTTCATGAACCATCTCCTGCTGCAAGCTAATCTTTTGGTATATCTCTTTACTTGATTGTGTCAATTATCGCAATATCATTGTGCGCCTTTGCACTAACCGACTCAAGCAATGGTTAGGAGTCGTCTGGATGGAACTTGCGGAATCCAGGATTTCGCGGCTCCGATTTCCCGTATTACACTGCACTTCATACGGGCTACTTACTGAAAAGCGGCAAAAACTTCCCATAACCTGATTTCACCAAGTCTTCTACGGGAATAAACCGCAATGCCGCAGAATTCATGCAATAGCGTAATCCTGTCGGTTTCGGGCCGTCATCAAACACATGTCCCAAATGCGAATCCCCATAACGGCTACGGACTTCTGTACGCCGCGAAAACAACGAAAAATCATTCTTTTCGGTGATATGTTCTGCCATTAAAGGTTTGGAAAAACTCGGCCAACCTGTGCCGGAATCGAATTTATCTATGGATGAAAATAGCGGTTCACCAGTGACTACATCAACATAGATTCCTGCCCTTTTTTCGTCCCAGTAGGTATTCTTGAAAGGAGGTTCCGTGCCTTCTTCTTGTGTCACCTTATATTGCAGCGGTGTCAACGTTTTTTGTAAGACATCATCCGCAGGTTTGCTATAACTTTTGTTCGGTGGATTTTCTGTGTGCATGTCCGCGCCCAATGTCTGTTCTGCATTGCTATTCAATCCCGACAAGAATACCGCTATCAGCACTAAAGAAAAAATTATTTTCATCGCTTATACCTTTATTTGTTTGTCAAAGTAAAGACCAACAACACAGGGATTAGTTTAAACGCTTATCTGATGTTACGCACCGTCCACGAAAAGTACGGAATAATTCAATATTTTGCAGCGTTATGGGAATCCCTCATTTGGTAACGATCTACAGACCGACAACTCTTTTGAAGATTTTTCGTGTCTTTCGTGCTTTTCGTGGATATTGGTCGTGCGTAACATTAGCGCTTATAACAAAACCAAAATCAAATTTACTCAGATAATGCTTCGGTCAACATCATGTCCAGTTTTTATCCAGAATCGATAGCCCAAACAAAACTTATGCTTATTCAGGCTTGAGCAAGTTGTATTCATCTATTAGATCGTGGGCATTGGCGATTCCTTCAATTCGTACCCAAGAACTTGATTTGGCGGCCCGCATTAGGGTCAATGAGGTGTGGTTCATTTTGTCGCCACGATAAGCATCAAAAGCTCTTTGAATAAGTTGCAATTCGGCAAGTTCCCCGGTCAGGAATTGCCAATTTGATCCAGCTTTAAATTTTTTGGCGTATTCAGCCAACATTGCCGGGGTATCGTGTTCGGGGTCAATGGAGATCGATACAAACCGCAGGTTTGGTGAGGATGGGCCTATAGTCGCGTGGACTTTGGACAATATTGCCGTCATGATTGGACAGATGGCATTGCAGGTCGTGAAAATAAAATTCACAATAACTGGCCCACCATGATCCAGGACGGCTGAAAGCTGGGTTTTTTGCCCGTCTTGTGTAATTACATCAGCATTCGGAACCTTGTAACTGTGAATGGAACGGGAATAACTCGGTTGAGGCGTGGATTTTGCTTTGATGGGCGCGCTCATCACAAGCATTAATAACACGACAGTTATTGTAAATGGACTTAAGTAAGCCCTATAAACGATGTACATTGGCAATCAACTCCCCTTTTTATGTTAAACAAGGATAACAAACCTTATGGAACTATCCATCCATCCACAGGCGACAAATGCCCATCAGGAGATATTTTGACAATATAACTGCCTTTCGATGCAAACCGTTGCCCTGCCCCCAAGCTAAGATGTGGGTAAATACTGTTGGAGGAGAGCGTGGCTAACATGCCTTCAATCCGTTCGATGATATACGCCGAGGAAAAATTGTCGAGCAGGTGCATGATAACTTCGGCTAATACTTGTGCGGAAAAAAATGTATTGGCTTGTAGACGTTCGTCCTCAAAGGGAATTTGTTTTGCTTTCAGCCAGGATTTGACGCGCATAAGCTGTGCTTCCCTGACATCAGGCAATTCCCAAGGATATGTCAAGTATAACTTTGCTTTTGTGGCATCAGTGAGCTTGGACACAACTTCGCCCATAAGGTTTGCTGACCCATAAACAGCGGTGATTCCAGGTGGAAGTTCTTTAATTTCTCCCAAGGTTTCAAAATCTTCTTTGTTAAGCCATAACACTAAGATTCCAGTATCAAGTTTCTTGAACAAATCATTCCAAAATGCAGGTGTAAGTTCTTTGGAGCCTGGTACGACAATATCCTGCAAGCGCATATCATCGCTTTTTTGTAGCGCATCATGTAAAGCTTTTGCTGCCATTACACCTTGCCCGTTCTCCCTAAATACCTGGATGATAGGAACATTTTTTACTTTGGTTTGTGTGGTTTTTAGGTGATTTGCCAAAACCTCAGCTTCCAAGGTCAAGCCTTTGGAAAAATAAGTGGTATAAAAATCACTTTCCGATATGACGGGAACATCCGTATTAGGGAAAAGACAAGCCACTTCAAACCGTTCGCAAAATTGGTGGATGGGCTGCCAGCTTGAGGCACTGAGTCCGCCGACCATAGCCAAGACGGGCTGGGTCTTATAGTATTTTTCCAATTGTGCGGGCCAGGTAGATTCTTCCCATTTTAACTCCCAGACATGCAAATCCCATTTGCGGTAGACCTGGTACATTTTATAAGCGCTGAATTTAGCCCGTTTGGTGTTGTGCCGCGTGTCGGCGTTCTTGTCCTGAAAATAGCCCGTCAAGATGTCCAGCATGGTCTTACGTTTTGCCGGATCGACCCCTTCGGTGACCACTGTGGCAAAGTGCAGGGAAACATCGTCTACGCTGGGATTTGAGGAGGGTTCAGATTTTAGGTAAGCGGTCAGCGCAGCGATAGTATCAGCATCCAAAGCATAACGCGGCATGAGTGGGTCAAGTTTGCGTCCCGATGGATCAACGCCTTCCCTGATCGCTTTAGCGAGGGTCTCATCCGTGTAAGGAATTCGGGAGCTTCCCGTATGCTTAAACGCTTTTGGCAATACCCCTCGTGTAGTTGACATCTCGGCTGGCTTGAACAATGCGGTTGCCGTTAACGACGGCACTTGTTTTCCACCTTCGCTAGAACCTAGCCGACTCCTGCGATGGCAACTGACGCAACTGAACTGGTCTCCGCTGATGGGTGCATCACCGCCGACAATAGCTTGAATGGGATCGCCTGAAGCTGTATGTCCGGTAAGATAGATTTGCTTGCCGATGTCCTGCATTTTGGCATTGGCACTTTTATTTTCAATCTCAGTCGATTGATCCGCTGCTGCTATAGAGCAATTAAGCCCGATAGCGGCGATCAGACAGGCTTTGCCCCAATTAATGCCCGATTTACGAAGGAAACTAAGCATTCTCAACTGTTTCCGGTCTTTGCTGGCATATTCAGGATCTCGCCGACCGTGATATGTTCTACGAAGAAATCACCAATACGTACAGCCAGTTTTTGCCCTGTTGCCACCATTTTCCCTGGGTTTGCAAATAAAATGGTGAAAATCATGCCTAACTTAACCTGTTTTGAAGTTTGCCGTAACGAGCCAATGCGAGGCGTATTGGGTACTTCAAGTTTTATGCCACTTGCTTCAATGGTTACAGTCGGTTTGTTTTTGGTGTCTATCAAAGGTGCGGCTTTACCCGTATCAGTGACCTGAAAACGAAAATCCAGCATGTGTCCCGCAGCGGTGATATGGATGCCTTGCAGCTTCACACCCCAGCGTTCTTCAATTGCCGCAGCGTCACTTGCAGCCAGTGGCTTGGTGTCAATATTTTTATCTTCATTGCTAAATGTGGGCATTGTTATTTGAATATCCTTATTAGCAGCAAGATATGAACTTACTGACAAGCCTGAAACAATTAGAATCCCTACGCACAAGATCAAGCGTCCAGCACGAGGATGTTTAACTGCAATGTGAGACATCGTTACTCCTTGATTATTGAATATAGAATCATAGATGATTTTGCGTACTTTGGTCATTTGATTAAGGCTTCACACTCAGGGTGACCACACGAAGACTTGATTGCGCACCCAAATCGTCACTCACGCGATAGCCGTACCCGATACCGCTCAAATTATTGCCATTAGCCACTGTAACCGTTACCGTACCATCGCAATTGTT
The DNA here is from genome assembly GCF_964779595.1 of Methyloglobulus sp. Lineage (NCBI taxonomy): Bacteria > Pseudomonadati > Pseudomonadota > Gammaproteobacteria > Methylococcales > Methylococcaceae > Methyloglobulus > Methyloglobulus sp. The sequence continues at coordinate 19,260 of NZ_CBAROL010000005.1, read as the reverse complement.
GGTGATGGTGCCTCTAGCGGCAGGGACAGTGCCAAGTGCAGGTTGACCACATTGTGTGTTGGCGAGTACGTTAACGCCTGCTCCTACCGATGCGACAATTGTTGAGTTAGGGACAACATTACTTCCTATACCATCTGTAGGTATGTTAGTCACTTTGTTGGAATCGGTGTCATTAAGCGTAACCGCCATCCTTATCGTCCTGTTAGTGAGGACAGCACATCTATCTGGCGCAGTTGCCCCATTGTCGCTGATGTCGTACACACAGTTATCAGCCACAGTTGTAGGCGGCGCATCGGTACGCAGGTTAACAGTCGTACCTGTCGTGGGAAGGCTCAGGAGAATTCCATCATTAGCGCGGTACCGAAAACTGGTGTTTGCCGACGTAGCCTTAATATACGTAAAAGAACCATTGGCATTCAAGTTTAACGTACCGCCACCTGACAGGCTGTTTGCAACGTACTGTGCAGATAAGGCGTTATTTTCCGCATCGGTATCATTCATCAATACACCCAAACCCAGAGACCCCGCGACATTAACTGAACGTACCACATTAGGACGGTAAAGGAAGGTATCGCTGTTTGCTGTTGGAGCAGTGTTCGGCATTACATTGATGGTTGCCGCTGCTACATTGCTCTGGTTATTGACCGTCATCCCATCATTGGCGAGATAATTGAAGGTGTAAGTACCTGCCACCACACCATTGGTATTGAAACTAAAAGACCCGTCTGCATTAAGCATCAGCGCACCTGCGGATGGCGATGACACAAGCATTGCAGATAGCGTATTGCTTTCAGTATCGCTATCATTAATAAGCACACCAGAAGCGGCTGAAACATTCAATACCTGTCCAGAGATAATAGTATATACGCCATCATTGGCAGCAATCGGTGGATCGTTGACTGGGTTGACGACAATAGTGACCAGAGTGTTATTGCTCTGCGTATTAACATTTGAAGCTTTGTAAACAAAACTGTCAGAGCCGCTGAAATCAGAAACGGGTATATAGCTAAAACTGCCGTTGGGATTGATGATGAATGAAGCAGCGTGGGCAGGGGCCGATACCAGCTGCACGGTGAGTCCATTGCTTGGACTATCGTTGCCCAACACACCAGGGGCAGCAACAGTCAGCGGGTTGTCTTCGGCAATGCCGTAGCTGTCAGGGGTGGTCGTAACATTAGTTGCACTGACGGTGATATTTACGGTGACTGTGTTGCTGCTCAAATCACCATCGGTGACATGATACGTAAAACTATCGACCGACGTTTGGCTGCCGTTATGGGTATAGGCGACAACGCCTTCTGAATTGACGGTTACTGTGCCATTGACTGGATTAGTGTCGATAACCGGAGTCAGCGGTGAGTTTTCCAGATCGGAATCATTCGCCAGCACGGGTATCGTAAGTGATCCGCCACTGCTAGCTATAGCAGTATCAGCCTGAGCTACAGGCGCATCGTTGATAGGGTTGATAGTCATAACAACAGTTACTACACCGCTTTCGTGTAACCCATCACTCAGCTTATAAGTAAAGCTGTCCGTGCCGTTATAGTTGCTGGTAGGTGTGTAGGAAAAAGAGCCGTTTGTATTCAAGGCAAGCGAACCGTGGCTGACATCCGTATCAAGAATAACTGATAGTGGATTATTTTGCGGGTCGGTATCGTTACCAAGAACACCAGGTGCTGCCGCCGTTAAAGTCGCTTCTTCATCAAGCATATAGCTATCATCCACGCCCACTGGATTTTGTCCGCTATTGGCTAAGAGATTGTATGCCCCCAAGACATTAAGCATCCCGTACCCGTATTCGTTGTCTGGCCCAGGCGCGCCCAAATCGGTGGCTGAATCGGTCAAGGCAGACTCTAGGGCTGTGACATCAATATTGGGGAAAGAATCAAGCAACAGCGCCATGCCACCCGTGACATGGGGAGCAGCAAATGAAGTACCGCTAACAACTGTATAAGAAGCCTGTCCGGCAAAAGTAAGGTCTGCTGTAACGACATCAACCCCAGGCGCGACAATATTTGGGAAAAGTGCGGCACTACACGCAGCCGGTGTTGGGCCTCGTGCGCTAAACGTAGCAATGGTGGAGTAATAATCGACCGCTCCGGTTGCAAAGCTTCCTGGATTATTGGCAGGACTGCTGCTTGATGATATTGCAGGACCACTATTGCCTGCGGCAAATACCACCGCAATCCCAGCCGTTTTCAGTGCCTGTATATCCGCCTGAAAACGAGTATCGCAAATACCGGATAGCGCGGTTTGAAAAGAACCGTTGACCACGTCGGGTGCATCGTCAGTCAGTGGATTATTGTCCGGGTCTAGCAGCCACTGAAAACTTTGGTGGAAATGGCTCTCAAGGGCTGTTCCCTGGTTATTAAAAATCTTGGCGGCAATCCATTTTGCCCCAGGTGCAACACCAATGGTTGTACCGCCTGTATCGCCGCCTAGTATCAGCCCCATAGTCTGGGTGCCATGACCACTCACCGCGCCTGCGTAATCCGTAGGTGTTGTATGTTGCCCGTGCGGATCGTACCAGCTATTAGTGCCTCCCCGCCATCTTGTGGCAAGATCAGGATGCACTACGTCTACGCCAGTATCCATATTGGCTACGACGACGCTTTGAGCGGTATGCCCCAGATCCCAAACTTCTGGCGCATGAACCGCAGACAGGTTCCATTCCGGTATTGCTAAAGATGTCGCGCCGGAAACAGGCACACTCAAAGTGGCATCCATATACACTCTGGCAACACCTGGCCGTTTAGCCAGTTTACGGATCATGCTCGCTGGTATTTTCGCCGCTACGCTATTAATGATCCATAACGGTTTGATGTCAGTCGCGCCATTGGCTTTTAAAAAAGCCAATAAGGCAGGCTGTTTCAGGTTGGCATGGTCGTGCATTGCTTGAACGATTTTTGCCCTGCGCTGCGCTTTGTCCCTATGTTTAAAGGCATTCGTGTTAGCGCGGGTTTTCAGGGTGACAATGACTGAGACTAACTGGTTAGGGGCAATAGTTTCTAATTGCGCTTCCAGTTCGGAATCAACAACCCCGGCTTGCAGGGGAATGTTAAAAGAAAGGCTCAATACTGTACCAATAATAAAACGAGCAATAAGTTGTTTCATAGCGCAACATCCATTAAATAGAAACCCCATATTCTGGGGATTAATGCCAGTAATCTGATGAGCTAAATGCGCTGACAGGATTAACCGACGGATACAATTAAATATTAATTAAACACAAAATAATTAGAGCTAGGTTATTCAAATTACAAGGTTTAAACAATACGTAATAATACCTACACGAGAGATCATTAAGTTGGAGCAAGGTGGGATGGGCAGCGTTTTTCTGCCCACCTTTGTATTATCCAATTGTGGGCAAACGATGACACCGTTTGCCCACCCTATTTGACTACTTAAGGTAAAGGCTTGATGTCGAATCCATCGATATCTTGATTACCGTTAGTTAGGCTTTTAGGCACCGCTGTTCCATCGAAATAGACCGACCAAACACCGTTGTTGTAGTACACAATGTCTTCATCCTGCACGGCTAATGTTCCACCCGCTTGTTGAGTCAGCGTTACGTTACCAGCGAACGACACATAGAAGTGAACACTGTCCACGAACTTCAGGCCATCCACGTTGGAAGCGGAGGCAGACGTATTGGCTGCTGGTACACCGATTGTCGAGAGATCAACCACCCGGCTAAACGCTGTTCCATTCCATAAGTAGATGTCGGCATTGTCAGCCGTGCCAGTCACGCTAGGCGGATTGCTTGCGCCAGGTGTGTTTGTGCTACCTGATGTGGAAAAGTACACCGTGTTGCCAGCGATATCGAAGGCATCGACATCATGGTTTGTATTCGTAAGGCCTTTAGCAGTGCCATCGAAAAATACCGACCAAGTACCGTTGTTGTTATACACGATGTCCTCATCCTGGACTGTACCAATACCAGGCAAGTTCGTGTCTGTAACGAATGACAAGTAGAAATGGGTGGCATCCACAATCTTCAACTCATCCACGTTGGCGGCAGAAGGTACGCCTTTAGTGGTAGCATCAACAACCCTAGTAAACGCCACTCCATTCCAGGAATAAATATCGGCATCATCAGCCGTACCACCCAAGCCTGTTGGGTTGGTGCTGCCAAAAGTCGAGAAATAAACCACTGGTGTTGCAGCTACCGTAGTAGCATTAAGTGTAAAGGGTTGGCTTGCAAATACGCCCAACGCATCCGTCACTGTGACAGTTACTGTAGAAGAACCCGTAGCGTCTGGTGTTCCTGACAGGACACCGGTATTTGAGTCAATACTCAACCACACAGGGTTACCTGACAATGAGTAAGTGAGTGTGTCACCTGCATCAATATCGTTACCAACTGTGGCATGATTGAAAAGCGTACCCACTACTGCGTTTTGTGTTGGGATTGTATTCAAGGTTGGTGCATCATTAACATTGCTTAGTGTGACAATAAAGCTTTGGCTTGCAAAATTATTAGCTGCACCCGATGAATCAGTCGCCTTGACAGTCACATTATTGTCCCCAACCTGAGCATTAGTCGGCACCCAACTAATTGCACCAGAAGTGGCATTGATAATCATGCCAGCAGGAGCTGAGACCAACGAGTAGCTTAACGTTTGACCAGCATCCACATCTGTAGCCGTCACTGTGTCGGTATAAGCTACATCTTCATCAGCCGTGGTTACAGCCGTTGAAGTGATGACAGGTGCATCGTTGACCGCAACTATATTGAGGTCTACCGTAGCAACATTACTCAAGAGATTATCAGGAGGAGTTGCCCCATCATCAACGTGGTAGGTAAAGCTAATGTGCCCATTGAAGTCTTGTGCTGGCGTGTAACTAAAGCTACCGTCGGGATTTAGCGGGAAACCTACTGGTGCGTCAACTACCGCAATCGAGCTGGGTGGAAACGTATCATTGCCCAATACATTACCCGCTATGACCGTATCCTCATTACCGGAAAACGCATCATTGACTGCCGTCAAAGTGGCTGTACTAGCCCCTACTTCGAGAAAGCTCATCAAGCCGCCTGCTTTAATGCCCGTGCCGTCCTTCGTTGAGAGATTATGCATACGCTCATAAAGTGGATAAACGCCTTCTGCCGCTGGGGTAAACAAGGCATCATGCGTCTTGCCAGCGGGAATCATCAAGGAATACTGATCGTGCGGAGCAGGCAATACATGACCGTCTTCAGCAACCACTTTCATGCTCGCGCCTTGAAGGATCATGCTATGGCTGCGTAAACCCATATTGATAAAACGGATCAGGGTAGTTCCCCCTGGACTGCCAGCAGACACCGTCGTTGGCTGGGCAGCAGGCGTTGGATCGACAAAAACCTCGCCATTCACCAAAAACCATTTCGGGTTGTAACCGATGGTGCTAGTACAAGGATTCGCTTTTTGTTCTGCTGGCGTTGCACAAGGTGCGCCATAAGTATTGCCAGCAACTCGGTCGTGCATAACAGGGTCAATTTCACTTAGAAATTCGACTACCTGTGTATCATAGTTAACACCAGGATAGGCTGTGTTAGCGGCTTCATCCTTAACCATCGCGCCATAAAGCCCATCTGCACTTGTTTAGCAGGATGGGTTCCTGTTTGATAGGCATAGCTACCGGATCTCAAGTTATTCCAGATGTAATCACCGGACGAAGCAGGTGCAACTTCATGGGTAAAAGAACGTACTCGATTGCCGATCATAACAGGAACCATGTCGGCTTCTGTTTGCCCTGGGATCACCAGAGAAGTCGGTTCAGTCAAAGTGTTCTGGAGATGGACTGTCAAACTGGCATCCGCTACGTTTAATTGCGGGCCAGGTGCTGTATAAGCTGCATCTCCGCTGGCTGGGCAGGCATTAGCAGGATAAGTGGTGGTATTGCTTACATCCGCATAACCCCACATCTTAACGACACTGCCGTCAGGCATATTCTTGTCGAAAGTACCCGCGCAAAGCCAGTATTCTGCTCCCAGCGCATTGCCGCAGGCCAAAGCCACAGCACCCGCCAAGAGACTACGTTTTATCTTCGTTTTCATAGGTGATAACCTCATCAAATAATCTGTTATTTAATCGTTTGGTCAATCGGATTCTTTTGCCGCTCTATTAATAAGCTACGGGCAGCGCTAGATTCCTAAACCGTTCTCTAAATCGTTATGGGATAACCGTTCCGGGTGGCTCAATAATCAGGAAAGTGAGCATACCGCCTGGGAAAATATTAAAGTTGACCAGTTCGCGTTCACTGTGTGAATGCCACATAAAGAAGTAACCGTTGTTGGCATTGAATCCACCTTCACCCGGGGGTAATTGACCTGCGTTACCTAAATAAGGGCTGCCGCTATAAAAAGGGCCAAAGGTGAGTTCCTGCAAGCCAGGTAAAACGACTGGCAATGCTTTACAGCGGTCAGATGCCGATTGCGTCATCTTATCTGATGGATAAAGCGCGGTCGCACCATTGGCATCGCAATAAGTAGGCTGCGTTGTCTGTGTATAACCATACATATCCCAGCCTAAACCAGCACCTGTCCAGCTAAACAACAGGTCGTAAGTTTCACCTGGAAAGGTTTCGTTGGTGAAACCTGGCGTTGTGCGATCCGGCCCAGAAACACCAGGGTTGCTCTCAAACATCCGAGCATCTTTCGCCAATAAGGTGAAGTGGTTGCCGTGGGTATGGTAAGGATGCGGGTCGCGGCCTGCACCGATCAATCTCAGCAAGACCTTCTCGCCAGGTGTGGTGCGAATGATAGAACCGTAAGGTTGGTTAGGCAGTAGCGGATTATTATCAGCCGATACCGTATCTACGCCGTTACGTCCATTGATAAACCACCAGACTGGCTTGTATTCACGGGTATCGACGGCATCATAAGCACCGGTTTCAACCTCTTCGTGGATACGCACGTCCATTTCTGTCAACAGCGACAGATATTCGTGGTCATAAGCAGAACCTGCATGGTTATAGGCTTTAGGCGCATTTGCACTATAGCCTGTTGGACGTACGATCAGTGCGCCAACCAGACCCATTTCGGTTTGCAAGTCAGGACGTGTACCGCTGTGATACAAGTAAGTCCCTGGTTTGCTGGCAGTGAAAGTATATGTCACCGTACCGAGGGGCACTGCTTCTTTGGTCAACAGACCATCTTGGCAATTTGATATATTACAGCTAGCCGTTACCCCTTCTTGTCCAGGAAAAACAATCGAGGTGTTCTTCCATAAGTTGTTTGTCAAGGAAACAGTGACCTGTTCGCCTTGATTTACAATTAAGGTAGGCCCAGGGTATTGCATAGCGGCATTATTGCCATCGCCATAGCCCCAGACATAGACACTACCACCATCGGGCGTGGTAAGGTAATCTTCCGCCGCTGTCAGGTTAAAACTGGGCCCATTAATGCCGGGTATCGTCGCGCCTGCTTGCAATGATGGACTGGCGAAGACCGACAAGGCCAGTGCCAAAGGTGCGGCAAGTTGACCGACCTTTATTAATTTGAATCTATTTTTCATGCTAATCTCCTAAAAGCTCGCAAACTTGGTTTAGATAACCTGAAATTCAGTCATCATGCCGCCGAAATCTTCTGCGCCATTACTGAGATAGTTGAGGTTGGTTGTATAGATAAAGTATTTGCCTGGTGCTACGTCCGTAGTGTCAATCAACACATCGGCAGTTTCACCGCTACCCAAGGTGACAGAATTGGTCTCATAGTAAAGATCAGTTCCGGTTTGGGTGAGAGATTGCAAGGGATTGTTTACATCCATTGCACGCAAGATGCGAGCATCTCTGCCCACCACTTTCATGGGTAGTCCCATAGCTGCTAGCGTGTAGTTTCTGGTTACGTTAAGATTAGATATACGCAATAAAACCCGTTGCCCTACAGTAGCGGTAATCTTGGAACTTAAAGGCTGGGTCGTTGCTATATCATCGGTCGTGTCAACATTGGTATTGTGCAGCGCAGCCACTTCACTTGGCACAGCAGGTGGAGTGGTATCATTCGCCGTATCAGGATAGCCACGGCCATTAAGTACCGCATAATCATCCTTCATATCGGCGAACGGCAAAGGCTGTACGGCAATATGTTCAGCATGGAAGACCGAATCAAAAGACCCTATCTGGATCGGATATTCCACATCATAGCCAGTCGAGCCATCGACATCATTGTAGGCAAATTTAGTGTAGTCTTTGACCTCGACATCGGTATCATCATCGTAGGAACTTCCATCCTGGGCAGGATGCACATAAAGATTGCCCAACATACCCATTTGCATGTGTTCAGAAGCTTCTACGTGGCAGTGGTACATATAAGTGCCAGGTTCCTTGATGTCGTAGAAATAGGTGAAGGTTGAACCCATACCGATGGTTGCGGAGGCTTCTGGTTCACCGTCGAAAATACTGGCAGCATTCGGGAAACCGTGAAAATGCACCGAGTGTGGGTCAAACAAGTCTGGCCTTTTCAGCATACCGACGTTGGTCAATGACAGGTAGAATTTATCACCTTCGTTTAACTCAATGGTTGGCGCAGTGCTGGTTGCCGCCAATAGCCCGTGGTTTGCTGCCTTGTTTTGTGGTACGCCGGTAAGGTCACTGAAACCTAAAATGTACATTTCGTTTGGCGTTGTTACCGTGCTATCAGCCATAGTGATAAAACCATCGCCAGCGGCAAGGTGTTTACATTTGACCTTAGGATCATAACCTGGGTTGCCAAGAGTTGGTGTGGCATCTATTGAGGACGGCGTGTTTAAGGCATCTTTGTCCCCTGGGCATTGTATATTGACTGCCGCCTGGGCAGGATTCAGTATGCCGCTGATCGCCAAAGCGAGCGGCGTACTGAGTAAAAGTAGTTTGCTTTTGTTCATGATTGCAACCTCTGTTTTCTTAGTGATTAATGACTTGGTTCTATTAGCTGAATTGGAACAGAGGGAACATTACTGCTCCCTCTATCCGTCAGGTCTTTATGGCAATATCCGCACAGTACCTTTATTTACAGTGGCACCCGTTAAATACCGCTCGTCCGCACCCTTATCTGGGCATAATGTGGGAATTAAACCGCAGATTAACGTGCCAACATCTGGACGACCTTGTGCGTCGTAATCGGCAGTTAGAACATCGATTACGCCGCCAGGTATACTGACATCAGGTACATTGCTTAACGGGTTACCGGTATTGATTGCAGGATTCACACCCGCCTTCAAGTGGTAGTCGCGATTGCCTAGTTTCAGCGGGCCAAAGTCCACGGTAATAGATGCCGCACCTGCTTCATCAAACACCGAGGCAGTAGTAATGCTGGTGCCTGGTGTGCCTGAACGATGTCCATTGACGTTTTCACTGATAAACAGGCTGCCATCTGCGGCTGCTGTATTTTGCAAACCGGCATCCATCAATGGGTCTGACACAATGCTCCAGGTTGGGCTTAGGTTGCCGGAACCTTCGGGTAGCACACCAAAGTCATCATAGTACGCCAGATCACCCGCGCCGATATTGGGCAGTAAACCAGGATCGTTAGCTATGCCATTCTCGTCTTGGTCAGCCGTCCATTGGAACGAACGGTTATGCCAGACAATATTGTTAACCAGCGTCAACGGATTTGAGAACGTCGTAGCCACACTAGCCAGGGTATCCAAACCTGGGCTATGCAATCTTGACGCAATACCTGCCGGTTGTTGGTTGCTCAGGTTGGAGTCAGCACCAAATGCACCAGGCACTGAAGACGTGCTATCGTTATTGACCACAGTGTTGTGAGCAATCCCGACTTGCACCGCATCCTGCATGGCAATACCACCACCCGCCAACGCTGCCATATTGTTAGCGATGATATTGTTAGTCAGGCTGACTTTGTAGCCATTGTTGACGTTAACATTGACATCTTGCCCGTTAATGAAGCGCAAGCTGATACCGCCACCGTCGCCGCTGCCGGCTTGGTTGCTTTCAATACGGTTGGCATTGATGACCACAGGGCCTGAGCCTTGTGTCAATCCACCAGCAACGCCATCAGCACCTGACACAGAGATACCGCCGCCATAAGCACCCAGGAAATAAAGGCTTTGGTTGAATACCACCGTGTTCTTTTCGATCACGTTAGTTGCATTCTGAGGTGTACCCAGATTTCGACCGTCATGAGAGATACCCGCACCGTCGCCTTGAGCAAAGTTGCCGCAGATGAAGTTTTCCTTCACTTGATAGCCATCTGTGCCGTTATAAAGGCCAATACCGCCGCCTGCCGCTATTGTGCCTGTCCCCAAAGCACCGTTTTGGCTGATTTGGTTATTGTGGATACGTAAGTTGTCATTGCTGGCATCTGTGTAGGCGTTGCCATTAAGCAAACCGTTACGCCCAATTTGTATGCCACCTGCCGCATTGCCTGAATTGGCTTTGACGATATTGTTGGAGATTTCCAAGTAATCGGCATAACCATGCACATTGATACCGCCGCCGTTATCCGCACCGGTGACGGTAAAGCCATCAATGCGAGCATTGGCTGTGTTGCCAAAACCACCGTTGGCTGGCGTGGTGTCTAAGCCAAATACAGAAATACCGGCCATTTCTTCGTTGAGGAAGTCAGTAGCAACATTGCCAGTTAATGGTGGCAATATGGAAACTCTGCCGTTATCAATCGCATCTTGCATCCGTACACGCCAGTTATTGATCATATTGGCATCCGTCCGTTGGGCAAAAACCATAGTGCTCATCGCACCAGAACCTTGTAAACGTAGCGGTTTATCTATAATCAACTGTTCGTTATACATGCCAGGGCCAACCAGGATCAGGTCATTTGCTGCTGCCGCATCAATAACAGGCTGAATCTTATCGCCATTGATGACATGGTGGATTGCACCACCGCCAGGAACAGGTGTTGCGATATTGCCCACCGTTACCTTGACACCGGATGGTGACCACTTACCATTGGCGGCACCGCCTTGGCTGTGCAGCATGAGGTCATAAGCACCTACGGCAAAGTTGGCACCAAATTGAACTCTCACAGTATTCGCAGTCGAACTCCAAGCACAGTTGAAACTTGTTGATCCTGGTGCTAGAGGTGAAGTTGCACAGTTAATTGTAGTGGCAACGCCAGCACTGTTAGTCAATTTGACTTGAGCAGCGTTTGCACCACTTGAAACAACGCCTAAACCGTAATTTCTATTTACAAATTTAGGTGGGGTACCATCACCATCATAAAGTGGGTTAGGAACAGGAGCAGTACCTACCGCCGTTACTGTCAGGGTTCTTTGTGCCGCAGTTCTTCCTGCACCTACTTGTACATAAGGCCCACCATCAACACCCTCAGCCTTGGCTATCTCAGGAGTCGTTGTGGGTTGTTCACAGTCAATCGGAAAATTCCGGGTGGCTGCAAATGCACCTTTAGACACGGTTGGGGTATCCAGATAGGTGGTAGTGCCTGGCATGTATTGGAAGGTCCAACATACGGTCGCAAGCGATGGATCGTAGTTAGGATCTTGCAAGAACGGCAGGTTATTACCTGTACCAGGGCTATAACTGGGATTAGGCACAATACCGGAATCATTGACACAGGCATTCAACATCATTGGTGAAAAGCCTGAAGGCAATGGTGCGTTAGCTGTCCATGTCGATGGCAATTGTGCGTTAAACGCGCCCCATTCGTCGGTATTTACCCGCACGACTTCTTTACCTGTATGGTCACGGAAAGACACCGGAATCCACGCTGGATTGGCTTTTTCACCGGCATTCGGTGAGTTGTTGTCAATAGTTGCCAACACGTCGTTGAATACATTACCAGCTACCCGTGATGACCGAGGCACTTTGGTAAAGACATGGAATTCAGCAACAGCGTTTATTTTGGCTTTTAAATCGACTTGTTTTAGATCACACAGAGATCGTGATTCTCCAGCATGGGGCGCTGCTTCTGGGTTAGCCACGACGGCTGCACCGTTAGCATCAGTTTGTAAGCTCAAAAAAGCTGGAACGGTATGTGCATCACCCACACAGACAGGCGGTAAAAGATTTGGACTAGGTTCAAATCCATCACCCAGTGTAACGTTAACATCTTCTTCCTTGACGATTTCAAAGCCTTTGGGCGGCGATGCCTCGACAATATACTTTGCTGGTTTTAAGGGGTTGCCATTACCATCTTCAGTTATAGCATAACCGCCATCAAAAACACCTGGACGAGATTGGTTGTAATTACGCAAACCGTCGTAACAATCTTTTGCTACGGGTGCATTACCGTCTAATGGATCAACAGTGAAAACGGGGCCTTGGCAGCCAGTTGGTTTACTGTCATCCCAAGCATCGGTATGTACAATATTGATGGCATCACCCTTACTGAAGACACCAGCTGCACCGTCATTGGCAACATCCACGTCTTCCGGCCCCATAGTACCGCCATCAGCCCAACCGAACGGATAGTTGTCCACGTCGGCGCGGTCTATAACGCTATTGCCGTTAAGGTCATCAATAACGCCATCAGCGGCATCGGCTACATTGTTAGAATTCCAGTCAACATCTTCACCGCCAGCACCTGGAAAACCACCAGCGATTGGGAGGTTGTTTTTATCGCCATCAGCATAAAGTGCCACCTGAACACGGGCTACGCCAGGTTCCCAAGGGTCACCAACCCCATAGCTTGGGTCACTTTCAGCACGGGTGCTGGAGTAGAATACGATACCGATAATACCGCCATTTTCGTTACCGACATAGGGTTTACGTCCCCATTGATAGGCATTGGTTTGTCCCAGAAAGCCATCAAATGCCTGGAGCAGTACCGGCCCAGTTTCGGTGCGGGAAAGGTTGTTGCCCGTATTAGGGTTGATGAGGTCATCTCCCAAGGCACAGTTGGTAAGCAGCGCATCAACAGGCGTACAGATTTGCGCTTGCGGCGTTAACACGCCAAAGTCAGGAAACCCGCCCGTAGAAACGGCAGGCAGTTCGCCACCCGCATCAGACACTACGGTTACGCCCGTTGCTTTGTCGCGCGCAAAATCACTTTCCGCAACTAGCCAATGGAAAAATGGGAATACTTCGTTGAAATCTGCCTCGCCGCTACTGTCGGTGGGAGAGGTTTGGTAAACCCGGCCATCACGAAAACGCAGGTTGACTGTCTTGTTAGGCAGTCCGGCTTCGCCTGGATCCTGGAAACCATTTTCATTGGTATCGTTGAATATTGTATGTTTGGAGGTATGGAACCAGCCTGGCGCAGGAATATTGCCGGCAGCATCAGCCAAGGCAATCGTGGCCACGCCGCCCACGACATCAACGTTATAAAAAGAAATAATCATGTCCAAGTTGTCATCCCAGGCAACCAGTTGATAGCTACCATTAGGAACATTCGGAATGCTGAAATGGCTGTTAGAATCGCAACGTCCACTATAAACACCGACACCCGCTATCGTGTTAAGCCCGATACGGCAATTTGGGAAGGGTGCGCCCATGGCATTTGCCAGTAAAGGCGGTGCAGTCAAGTGGCTGTTAACGATAGTGCCTTCAATAGTAGCCCCACCGGCCAACACAGTATTATCGGTAAATTCTTTAACAAAGCCCGTGTTGATATTGTAAAAAGAAGGACCCCATTCCGTCATAAAAGCGGGGTTAGCGGCTTGTATCCAAGCATCAATCGTTTTAGTGCCTTCAATAGTGGAAGTTTGCACCCAACCTTGTCCGGCTGGAGGGATGATGTTGATGCCATATTTACCGGGAACCAGGTTTTTGACGACCACCAAGCCGTTCGCGTCTGGATGGATAATGCCACTGCCAAGCGTGTCAACTTCAGGGCCATCAACGGTGATTGAGCCAGTGTAGGTAGTGCCTAGCGGATTGCCAAACGCATCGGTAAGTAAAGGTCCTGGACCGGCTACACCGTATCCGCCGCCACCATCGAGAATTTGAACCGTGAATTGTTCTGGGCAGAATTGCTCGACACCACTGCAACTTGTTGCGCTACCTTGTTCGTTAACGCCATCAGGCGCGTTATTGATTGGAAATTTATCGTGAAATACGTAAACCGACATTTGCGCCGTCGGAATGGGATTGTTTTCGGTAGTCACTTCAACGGTGGCATCACCATTTGCATCCAGCGTTGCCATAGCACCGCCGATGGAATGACCTTCATAAGGCAATACCGAAACAAACACACGGTCGCCTGGATTAAGGCGATCACTGACAATTGATGCAGTATCTGCGGCACTTTGGCCTTCTGCCAATACCGGTGCATCACTGTTATTAAAGCTCAACGACAAAGCATTGACATCGCGTACGCCCGGCGTTGTAGTGTGGGTACTATCGGTTTCCACCAGATAGCGGAATCCTGGAACCGCTGTCCCCGCGTGGTCAACCACCGTTAAATTGATTGCTGCTTGCGCTTCTGTCAAAGCCAACGCACCGAGCAACGGTAAGGCCAGAGCCAGCCTGATGCCGTCTCTAAGCCGATTCGGTTTATATTGTATTTTTTTCATGGTTTTTTCACCCCATTCTTTTGTTTATATTTCCACCAATAGTGTTGTTTAAAACCCTGTTTGCCTGACATCCGATGTCGAGCCAAGTTGCTTTTTACACTTCACTACAATGGTTCAAATTCTTCCGTAGCCCTGTTTTGGAATTGAATGAATGCTTCCTGACAAGACCTAAGAGTCTGAATAACCCTTGGGTGAATACTTTATTTGAACAGCATTTATTTTTATATACGTATGATTACCTATACGCATACCAAAATGAACTATTGGGTGATTTTTTGGAATATACACTAATGAGCTTTATTAAAATCTAACAGAATGCCTTAGAAAAAATAAATAACTAGCTGAATTAATTATCTTTATATTAAAGACTTGTGCTATATATTGAACGGCTTGTCTAAACCTTGTGGACAGATTAGAAATTGCCTGGCACATTATTGAGGACGAATCTATAGGTATAAATACCTACACAGCCAAATAAATGACCTTCAAATTGAGCAAAACAGATGCGGGTTTTGTGAGGAATATCGATGAGGACAGTGAAGATTTGTAGATATATTTTGAAAATGCCTAAAGGCAAATCCCTTTTAGTGGAGAATGGAAGAGGGGAATGGAGAAGTGAAACATGAGCCGCCTATAACAAGCAGCAACTGCTGTTTTTAGGGAAGCCCTGGACAAGTTGTGTTACTGCACAACCATATTCACCACTTTAGCAACGCAGGACGACAAACTGCTCCTGCGTTTGCTGCATTCAGTACGTCCTGTACTTCACGACAAATGCTCCTGCGTTTGCTGCATTCAGTACGTCCTGTACTTCCGCAGTTGCCGAGAAGGTTAAGAGAGGGGATTATACGCAAAAACCTATCCAGCACTTTGGTTTGAATCCTTACCGTTTTCAACTGACAGCAAATAATCCAACCACAAATTCGACAACTTTTCCTGCACGGTGTTCTGACGTAGCCGCGCATTCAAGTGAGGAAAATCAACGCGATCCAAATCCTGATCCTGGTTGTAACATGAGTACACAAAGTATTCCTTACCGGTGTCCGGCTCGACATGCTTGCATAAACATTGGGCGCAGATGCCTTTCATCATGCACTGCATGGGCGAGTTGATAGAGCCGATGGCGTGGTGGGCTTTTTTGAGGTACGGTTTCAATACATCATAACGGGCAGTTTTTACCGCCGCCATCATGCGGTCTGAGCCAATGACGATCAGATGATCGACATCCGCCAGGGAAATCGGCTGCTCGCCTAGTTCGCCTTTGGCGTAAGCCACCATACATTCCAGAATGTTGCCAATAAAAGTCTTATCCTGCGGACGGTTTGGTGAAATGGCTTGCACATTTTCACCCTTATCGACAGACCAAATCACAAGATCCGCCGCCTCTTCCACATCTTCAATTTTGAAACGATCCTGGCCAAATTTATAACCCGCAAAGTAAATTACCTTATTGCCCGCCGCCCGTAAGGCTTTGCCGATGGAAAACAACACCGCATTACCCAAACCACCGCCGATTAACAGCACGGTTTGCCCGGTCGGGATGTCGGTTGGTGTTCCGGTCACGCCCATGATGACCAGTGGATCGCCGACTTTCCAACTGGCGCAAAGCCGTGATGAGGAACCCATTTCCAGCGCAATCAGGGAGATCGTCCCTTTTTCTTTATCAACATCTGCGCCTGTCAATGCCAAGCCTTCTGAGGTTAACACGGTGTTTTCAACGATGGGCGCATGGGCTTCAAAATTTTGCACCCGGTAAAATTGACCAGGATAGAATTTTTCTGCCGCCATCGGCGCTTTCACGATAACTTCAATAATTGTCGGCGTTAAGCGGTTAATTGCGACGATAGTTGCCGTAAATGCCTCATCCAATCTGGCAAATAGCTTCGTAAGCGCGGCATTACGTTCGGCTTGTTGCGCCGGATTCAACAATGCCAGTTCTTTTTCAAACAGCTTGACGATATACGGATAACCATTTTTCGCACTCGCCATCGCCTTCACGACATTTCCCGCGTACACAGGGTGATTGTCGCCGTAAAAGCTGATGAATTTGCCGTCTTTTTGGTACGAAGTCAGCGGCGCAGGTTTGCCTAGCTTAGGTGCTTCCTCATCGTGCATCGGCACTAAGGTCATTTCATCGTTCGTCCACTCTGGTTCAAAGCGTTGGAAGAAATGCTTATCCATAACGAAAGTATCAGGATATTCACTTTGGTAAATCGTGTTGGGTGACGTACCCGCCGCAACATAAAGACCGCGCAACGGAACGGTTATGATTTGACCAGAATTGTTCCAACGGCCTTCTTCCTGCACCAGCTTTTCAAATTCGACGGCATTAAGGTGACCGTATTCATCTTGCAAAGCAGTCAGCGGACTCATGCCTTCGGCGAGCGCAATGCCTTCTTCCAGGGCTTCGGCAATTTCTTCATGGTTTTGGCGGTAAGCGGGGGCATCTTTCATGCCTTTGCGGTAAAACAGAGTTACTCCGCCCCACTTTTCTACCAAAGGCTGAAAGTTCGGCAGTTCTCCCGCTGCTTCAGCGCGTTGGCGTTCTGCTTTGATTGCCTTACCATGCAGCAAAAACTCATCGAGAATCAACGTCTCTTCTTTATCGTAACGACCTCTAACGGTGTTTTCACCGTAAAGTTTGACCAATGCTTCATAACGGTTAAGCATCTTTTCGACCTGAACAGGATAATACGCCATCAGTTCGGTGGCGGTATCTATAGCAGTCAAACCGCCACCGATAACACCAGCAGGTAGGCGTACTTGCAGGTTAGCCAAAGAAGACGCTTTCGCTGCGCCAGTCAATTGCAATGCCATCAAAAAATCTGAGGCTTTACGGATACCGCGTATCAAGTTGTTTTTCAGGCCGATAATCGTTGGTTTACCTGCGCCGGAAGCGAGGCATATATGGTGGAAACCCATCTCCCAAGCATCATCAATGGTGATCGTGCCGCCAAAGCGTACACCGCCGTAAGCACGAAAGGCTTGACGTCTGAGCAAGGTCAGGTAGATGACTTTCAGGAAATTTTTGTCCCAGCGCACGGTGATACCGTATTCTGCCACGCCACCAAAGCCAGCCAAGATACGTTCATCGAGTTGCTCGTAGAGTTCCTTGAAATCAACAATCGGCTGGGGCAACGTATTACTATCGCCAGTCAGATTGATAGGCAACGGCTCAAGTTTTAAGGCATCAATTCCGGCAACACCAAAACCCTCATTCAGCAAATAATGGCTCATGGTGTAACCCGCAGGCCCCAAGCCCACCACCAACGCGTTCTTGCCATTGTAAGGCAACATATACGGGCGTTTGACGTTTAACGGATTCCAGCGCGTCAACAAGCTATAAATCTCGAACCCATAAGGCATAAACAATACATCCGTCAGCACATTGGTTTCGATTTGCGGAATGTTGACCGGATCGGTTTTTTGGTAGATGCAGCCCTTCATGCAATCATTACAGATACGATGCCCAGTACCCGGGCACATCGGGTTGTCGATAACGATAATTGCCAACGCACCGATGTTGTCACCATTGCGCTTGACCAAGTGCATCTCGGAAATCTTCTCATCCAGCGGACAACCCGTAGTGGTGACACCTAACGGATCGACTTTGAAAAGATTAGTTTTCTTGTTAATCATGCCCTTGGAGCAAGAATCGGTATCGCGCTCATGGCAATAAATGCAATGATCGACTTCCGACAACACCTCGCGCTGGTTATATCGCGGATCGGTCAATTTAAAGCCATCGCGGCGGCGGCGATGTTTCAGCTCGCCCATCCAGGCGGTGAATTCACCTTTGTTAACCACGTCATGTTCGACTAAGTGGCTAAAATCGCGTTTTTCTGGGAATTTAAAACTCAACCAATTATTCGCAATGGCTGGATCCTGTTGTGCGACAAAGCTCCAGCGTTGGACTACTTCCATTAAGCCTTGGGCAAATTCAGCAGGTGTTTCAAGGGCAATGATGTCTTTGAATTCGGCAGCTGCTTGCTGATGTGCGGTGAGCTTGTTATGTAGCGCCTTAACAGCCTCATCAGCATTCGCATAATCACTCTCTTTGCCTTTAGCTACCAGCTTATAATGCGCTGAAAGCAATCCAATCGCCGCGCCGACTTGTGCCACGCGATGTTCGGCATCGTCGTCCTTATTCGCTTCTGGAAAAGCCGCCGCAACCAACAAATCAAAACGTGTATTGATGGCAACCTTATCCCAAGTACTGACATCTTGATCCTTAAAAGCCAGATTCAGCTTACCAACGACTTCATTCTTATAAGCAAAAATAGTCGCAAACTCGTCCTTGATTTTTTCAGCTTGCACTTGATGCTGCTGGGTCACGTTAAACAACGTCGCCACAAACTGCCCAACATAAGGCCCCATACCAACCAATAAATCGGATATTGCTTCAGGCGCAAGGCCTTCCCCTTGATTTTGTCGATAAGCGGCGAATTTGTCGAACAGTTCGGCATCATGCTTTTTTACCGACGCATCAAATACAGCCAACAAGTCTTTAAGGCGGTTAGAATCATAAAGATCGGGGTAATTAAAACCAGGGATACCAAGCGTGAGGTTGTTTTGTTCCATAATTCCTAAAGTCGCAATGCCAACACTAATCAGATTAAGTGCAAGACAAGATGATTCCAATCCCTTGAGACCGGATGAAAAGATTGATTAAACGGAATATTGTAAGTAAACGCGGCTTTATTTGCCAATGTTAATCAAAGTGGTAGCTAAGTTAGTTGTTATACGAAAATCTTGAATCTAATTATTTAGCCAAATAGTCTACATTGACCCTCAAAATTGATCCAATGGACTGGACACACCCCTGCCGCCTTTGTTCAGCACATGCGTG